>CABVRQ010000047.1:0-4543 GCA_902500695.1 uncultured Nitrospira sp.
GCATGCATGGATTCAGGATCCTTGGGCAGACATCGATCCCGCGCGTGCGGCCGAACAAGTCGCCGTTCAGCCGTCTGCGCTTGATATACGAGGTTACACGGGCGAACGCGAGAGTGCATGCCTGGGGATTGCGGTAGGCGAGGCTGTGGCTACAAGCGGTCTGCGCGTGACGATTGATGGCCTTCCTTCCGGATCTGTGAAAATATTTGAGGTGAAACTGGTTGTGGCGGCTAATGGACAACGTGTTTATGATCCGCTGGTTCCCTTGAACCACGGGGGGCAATTGCCCGTCCAGCCTGGCATACCCAGCTATATTTGGCTCGATGTGAACTTGAAGGCACTTGCTCCGGGAACCCACCATTTTGAAATACGCCTTGAAAGTAGCAGCAGTGTTTTCTCTGTGCCCGGCAAAGCAACCGTCACCGCCATTGATGTTACCCACATCAAACCGCTACGTGCCATAAACTGGGCGTACCTTTCAGATATGCCGATTTTCCGTAATCAGGAGGCTGCTGTCCGTGATCTGGTGGATCACGGAATCAATGTATTCTTGACGCATCCGGAAGAAATTCCAGGTTTTGCCCTTGACGGTACCTGGGTGGATAGACAGGCTGGTCAATTCGTACGGAATGTGGAACTGGCCAAAGAACATGGAATGTTACTGCTCTACATGGGTTGGGATGCAGGAAGAAATCCACTCGGATATTCAAAAACCAAACTAACGATTGATCCTGCTGCAAAAGAGCGGCTGTTGGTATGGGTTGAGAGGTTATCCGCTTATCTCGCTGGTCAGGGTCTGCCTCCGGACCGCTGGGCTTTGTATCCCTCGGATGAGCCAAATCTTACAGGTCTGAAGTTTGTGAGGGCCGTAGCTGAGGCAATCAAACAAAGGAATCCCTCAATACAAATTTATGCGAATCCCAGTGTAAGTGCGACTTTGCCCTCTGATATTTCTGAACTTCGTGACGTAGAGCCACTGGTAGATTACTGGCAACCCTATCTTGGGTCAGTACATGGTCATTGGGGTGACTTCTTCAAGGGGCTTCGAAAGGAATGGTGGATTTACAGTAACACACAATCGCCAGCGAAACTTGCCTCCCCTTTGAAGGATTTTCGTATGCTCGGATGGTGGGCTTGGCATTATGGGGCAAAGGGCGTGGGCTTCTGGGCATACAGTGACACAACAGGAAGTTCAGCATGGGTTGATATCGACGGGTACCGGGCAGATTGGGCCGTAGTCTACGAGTCGGAAGACGGCATCATCAGCAGCCGTCGTTGGGAAGCTTTTCGAGAAGGCATTGAAGATTATGCCTTGCTGGCTACGCAAAACCAGGATCAGGTTCAAAAAGCCGTGGGCACAATGAGTCGTGCGACGCTTGATAATTGGCAATCAACTAATATTGAGTTGGTACGCCGAATACTGTTGCGTAAATGATTGCGAGCTGAGAGTTGCTTATCTGTGAACTATACTCCTGGGTCCTAATGATTGAGGGTAGATTCCAATTGACAGTTGATGTTCTTGAGAGATTGCCCTGATTCTTAATACCACATGAATCGATTACTGCTCTACGCCAGGACGCTTTCTCACCTGAAGGCTTCTCAACTGGTCTATCTTTACCTTCGACGGGGTCTGCCCCGAATTTCACGTCAGCATCGTCCGACGGAAGTTTTTAGGCGACAGAAAATTGGAATACAGAAGAGTCTTCCATTAACGCAGTCATCTGGAGGAGATTACCGATTCGTATTTCTTAATCAATCCATGGAGTTTTCAAAGGGGCAGATTGATTGGGTGTGCAAGGACATGCCAAAGCTTTGGCGTTACAACCTGCATTATTTTGATTTTCTGCAAGATCCTCATCGCTCAACAGAGGGTCGGTCCCTCGTTATTTCGGACTGGATTGAGCATAATCCGCTAGGAACTCAGGATGCCTGGGAACCCTATGCGGCATCATTGCGGATCGTGAATTGGGTGAAGTTTTTCCTTTCTTTGTCCATTGTTCCCGTTGAAAAAGGGGGAGGAGGAGACGGGCACGTTCCAGATCCTTTGTCTGAAGTCCTCAATGCCGAATGGCTGAAGAGTCTGTACCTGCAGGCTTTGTGGCTGGAGCAGAATATTGAATTTCATTTCCTGGCGAACCATTATCTGAAAAATGGCGTCGCACTGTTTTTCGCCGGAATGTTTTTCGAGGGTCGGGATGCCGAGCGATGGTTGAAGAAGGGTTTGAAGATTTTATGTGAAGAACTCGAGGAACAGTTTCTTGCTGATGGTGCCCACTTTGAGCGAAGCCCGATGTATCACTCGATTAGCGTCGTGGATTTTGTGGATGTCTTGAATCTCATGAGGTCTTCCAATCAAGCCATGGTCTTTGCCGAAATGGATCATATGAGGGCGAAGACCGTGCAGGCTTTGAACTTTTTACATGACATCTGTCTTCCCGATGGAGACATCCCCTTGTTTAACGATTCAGCATTCGGGATTGCCCCTTCCCCTTCGAGGATCTTCGACTATGCCAAACAAGCCATTGGGTATGAACCACCGGCATACCCAATGGATCTTTCCACTTATGCCAAATCCGCTAGCGGATACTATGTCATACGCAAAGGTGGAGATATGATGGTCATTGATTGCGGGCCTATCGGGCCTGACTATAATCCTGCCCACGCTCATTGCGACACGTTGAGTTATGAGTTGTCCCTCAATGGCCGCCGCGTCATTGTGGATAGCGGTGTCTATGACTATGAGCCCAGCTTGCAACGCGCTTATGCCAGGAGCACAAAAGCTCACAATACTGTGGTGGTTGACGGCCAGGAACAGTCAGAGATGTGGGGCGTGTTTCGTGTGGCCAGACGGGCCAAACCGTTGTTTGCCCGTTTAACAAATCCGGGCGATGGCCACGTGAAATTTGAAGGGGCGCACGATGGCTATCGAAGATTCTCCGGCCAGGTGATTCACGAACGGTCTGTTGAATTTGATGGTTTCTCGACCTGGATAGTTAAAGATGATATCCAGGGGAATGGAACTCATTCCCTGGAAAGCTATGTGCATTTGCACCCTGATTGCACCTTCACTCAAACAGGTCAGAGAATTCTTGTGTCTGACCAGCGAGGGCTTCCGCTCTTTTGCCTGGAGATTGTCGGGCCCGGTGAGAGTAGGGTGGAAGAGGGATGGTATTTCCCTGAATTTGGTGTGGAACGAAAGAAGCATGTGGTGGTCTTCACCCGGACAGGTCCATTGCCCCTGTCACTCAGTTATCGAATAACCAAGGCATCTGAATCATCTTAAGGTAGCACCGTGCGGATTCTGTTTTTGTCTCATTATTTCCCGCCAGAGGTCAATGCTCCGGCCTCTCGAACCTTTGAGCATTGCCGGCAGTGGGTCAATGATGGCCATTCGGTAACCGTGGTGACCTGCGCACCCAACCATCCACGCGGCATTGTGTATGAAGGGTATCGCAATAAGCTCTTTCACCGTGAAATCCGGGATGGCATTCATGTGATTCGATTATGGACCTATGTGACGGCGAACGAAGGCTTTCTGAAACGGACGCTCAATTACTTGTCGTATATGGTGGCGGCTGTGTGTGTCGCCCCATTTCTCCCAAGATGTGATGTGGTGCTCTCTACTTCTCCCCAGTTTTTCAATGGACTTGCCGGTTATCTGGTCAGCGGTCTCAAACGTGCGCCCTGGATACTTGAAATTCGTGACCTCTGGCCTGAGTCGATCGTCGCCGTCGGAGCGATCACCAATCGACCGGTGATTCAGTTCCTGGAATGGCTGGAATTGTTTGCCTATCGCCATGCTCACCACATCGTGGCCGTGACTGACGCCTTTAAGGCACATATGCTGGTGAAAGGGATTCTTCCTGAAAAAGTGACCGTGATCAAAAATGGAGTGGATTTTACTTTGTATAAGCCCGGCACAGCCCGCACTCGCCTGGCGGATGAATTAGGCCTTGAGGGAAAGTTCGTGGCTTCGTATTTCGGTACCCATGGTATGGCCCACCACCTGGAAACGATCCTGGAGGCCGCCCGGGAGCTGAGAGAATGGAAGGATATTGTGTTTCTTCTTGTCGGCGACGGCGCGGAACGGCGACGGCTTCTTGCCATGCGGGATGAGATGCAGTTGTCCAATGTTGTGATGCTTGATCAGCAGCCGAAGGAGAAGATGCCGGAACTCTGGTCTCTTTCGAGTGCCAGTCTTGTGCTTCTCAAAAAGTCCGCGCTTTTCAAGACGGTGATTCCCTCTAAGATTTTTGAAAGTATGGCCATGGAGAAGCCGGTTATTCTTGGCGTGGAAGGGGAGAGTGCCGAACTCGTGCAGTCAGCCGGCGGGGGGATTTGTATTGAACCGGAGAGTGCCTCGGAGCTTGCCAGCCAAGTCATGAATTTGGCTCGTGATCCCGCTCGGTGTCAATCCCTTGGTTCGAGTGGCAGACGCTATGTCCTGGAGCATTTCGACCGCCGGGTCCTGGCGCGACGATTTGTGGATGTCATGCAACTCGTCCATGGGTAAACTTTGCGCATCTTCCCGGATGTGGAGCAG
>CABVRQ010000047.1:4643-5784 GCA_902500695.1 uncultured Nitrospira sp.
AATAGGGTTAATCCAACTCCTCTTTGGGACATGTCCGACAGAATTTCCATGCGGTCATCTATCATGGCGATGTCTTCCGCGCGATACCCGAGTTCTTCTTTGATGAGAGGTAAGATTAAACTTTTTTTGAGCCCCTTCAGTAAAGCCTGTGAGGTTTGTTTGTATTTTATGGCGCAAGCCCACAGTTCTTGTGCTGCATAGCAACGAACTATTTGAGTTGAATCTATCTGTAATAGTTTTAGTATTTGTTCCGCCTCAGCCCTGTGCCGATGGGTGAGTACGGCAATGGTCGCGCCGCTTTTCGTTAAACAATCACCGGCATCTATCCCTTGAAGGGGGAAAAGCGCCATGTCTGTTCCGGTGTGAGCATCATGGCTTCCGACGAGAACACCATCGAGATCAATCAATAATAACTTCTTTTTCCTTCTCTGCAAGACGTGCCTCACGCATGAGGTTGTGTGAGCCAGCGTTCATACTCATGTCGATAGGGACTATTTCTTGACCAGGGGAAATGTTGAACCCGTCGTCCGATAAACATGTCAGGGCATACGTAGTCTTGATTCGTCCCGTCGCCGTGATTGGACCATGCCAGGACTGCGGTCTTGATCGAACTGGCTCCTCCTGCGATGAGGATTTCTCTTGCTAAGATAAGGGTTTGACCTGTCTCGATCGCATCGTCAACAAGTAACACATGCTTTTGAAACACGTCTGGAGTCAGGTGTTGTGAAATCGGGGCTAAGGATGAAAACCGGTTCATCATATATTTGAGCGGAATGTTGAGGCCGGGGATTTGAAACCATGCGGAAGTCAGCGTCACCAATCCTGGAATTCTTGAAGCCTTTTCTTTAATTCGACTTCCTTTTCTTTGAATCAGTACTGTTTCCATGTGAAGATTGAGGGTTAAGGAGATCACTTTCGCCAGTAATAATCCACCGCCGGCGATGCCAACGACCATCTCAGGTTGTTCCGGTAATGTTGATACACGACGGGCAATCTCCCGGCTGAGGGCAAGAGCCTCATCCATGGTCATGAAAAACTTTTCCTGTGTTTTAGCAAATTTTGCTAAAAGGTCTGAGTCATTCACGATGGTGTCGTTTTGGGTAGGTTTCAATCTAAACGAGGGCATCTCTCAACTTTTCCA
>CABVRQ010000047.1:5884-30040 GCA_902500695.1 uncultured Nitrospira sp.
GATCTATTTATTCGTTCCATTTATATTGTCGAGTATTTGTTATCCTCATATGTCTCATCCCGCATTAATATTCCTTAATCCCGCAATTTTTTAAACGTTATGCAGTTCTCCCCCCTTCGATTACGTTTTTAACAATTATGGTTTTTCGGTATCTATTGGTCTTGGCTGCGTAGGTCGACGTGAGGTTGCACTCCAGGCCAGGAGTGTTTCGGTAGGAATTTTGTCGTTTCTAGTACTTTAACCGGAGAAATATGGTTATGAAAAGCAATTTGAAATTGCCTTTGCTGCTTGTTTCGATTTTTCTTATGGTGGTGCCTGTCCAGACAGCATTGGCGCTGATCGTAAACGGCCCAGGCCCGGTGCGCCTTGTCGATGGAGCAGATTCCGGCAGTGGCGTAGAAGGGATTGCGTTTAACGTCACGTCTCCATCGGGCTATGATTTTGGGTATGTCACCGGATCTCCCGGCTCATTGACTTTCAATTCTATTGCTTCGAATGCCCCGGTTTCCGGGCCAGTTGATGTTGGTCTCGGTACGGGCAGTTGGTCGTTTACTGGTGGCGATATCGTGAATTTTGCATTAAAGCAGAATTTCGGCAGTGGAGATATTTTTTCTATTGCAGACGGTTTTGGGACATTGGAATTTTTGGACCAAGTGTCCGGGAGTGGTGTCAACCCGGGCATTCTCATTCCTTATTTTAATACGCTGGAAATTTCCTGGAATATCCCGTCGTTAAACTTTGGACTGAGTATCCTGGATGCTGGTAGCCAATTTGATGGCCTTACTGTTGTTCCAATTCCGCCTGCAGCCTTGTTATTCGGGACGGGCCTCATTGGGCTTATCGGGATTGCCAGGAGAAGTCTGTTTGTCCGATAACCCTACTATTTGGTAGCGATAGAGCGCATTCAGAAAATGTCCCCCTGTCCTTATTCGGACAGGGGGATTGTTCTTATCCTCCCTTATCCTTGCTTGCCCAACGGGCTGATTGTCTGCCTGACGCCAGATGTTTGCTTTTTTCATTTAGTCGGGATGTCGACGGCGATGACTGAATGGCCGTCATACTTTATGGTCAAGGTTTCGGATCTCACGCATGATGATCCAGCCGCCATTTTTCAATTCATGATGATGAAGCCATCCCTGAAGAAATAATGAGGAAGCGCATGACCATGTATGTTCAATGGAGTTGTCTTCTTCTGGCTGGATGTATTCTGAGTGGATGTGGAAGTGCGGAAGAACGTAAAGCCTCTTACGTGGCGAAGGCCAGGGAGTTTATTCAGGAAGAAAACTTTCCAAAAGCCCGTGTGGCCTTGCGGAATGCCCTCAAAATTGATCCAAAGGACCCTCATGTATTTTTCCTGGCCGGGCAGGTGTCGGAGAAAGAGGCCAATTGGCAGAAAGCGTATGGCCAATATGCGAGGGTTGTAGAATTGGATTCCAGTCACCGGGAGGCTGTCGGGCGATTGGCGCGATTTCATTTAGCCTCACAAAATGCCAAAGAGCTACAAAGCTTGGCCGATACCGTCCTGGCTCGCGACCCTCAGGATCTTTTGGGACAGACGCTCCAAGCCTGCGTGTGGTTTCTTGGTGGAGAGCAATCTCAAGCCCTTGCGAAAGCCGGTTGGCTTTTTAAACAGAGTCCCAGCGATCCCGATGTTCTCTTAATGCTCGCCGCGATTTTTTCTTCTAATCGCGAACTGATCAAAGCTCAATCGGTCCTTCAATTGGGATTGACCGCTCATCCTGATCATGTCGATCTTCTGAATTATCTGGCGACTATCTCGATCGGGATGAAGGCGTATGATCAGGCGGAAGCGATCTATCTTCAATTGCTTGCCAAAGAGCCACGAGTCTATAAACATCGAGACATGCTGGCCGGACTCTATCGACACCTCGGGGATTCCGACAGAGTCCTGGCGCTTCTTCGCAAGGGTGTTGAGCTGGATCCGGATAATGAACAACGTTGGAAGAGCCTGGTGATGTTTGCAGACAGCTCGCAGCGGGAAGCGTTGCTGCAGGAATCTCTAGAAGCTTTGCCTCATTCATTCATGCTCCGGTTCCTTTTGGGTGCTCACTATGAACAGACGCAGGAATTTCAGAAAGCCCGTGAGGTGTATGAGGCGATTGTTCGAGAAGAGGAGACGAGTGGGCAGGGACTGAAGGCGGAAGTTGAATTGGCCCAGCTCGATGTGGCTGAGGAGAATACCAATTCGGCCCACATCCGTCTGGCAAGCGTCCTGAAAAAAAATCCCCGACAATTTGATGCCTTGCTTTTGCAAGGGAAAATGGCGTTAGCGCAAAACGAAGGTCGCCAGGCCGTTGAGGCGTTTCGAATTGTTTTGAAAGATGAGCCCAACAATAGCGATATTCAAAGCTTATTGGGGCAGGCACATGTGCTGGCGGGAGAGTTTGAACTGGCTCAGGAAAGCTTCAAGGAAGCGGTATCGCTCAATTCTCGCCAATTCGACGCGTATTCGGCATTGGCCCGTCTTTCAGCCAGGCAGGGACAGCTTGAAAAGGCCGAAGGCTATCTTGTCTCCATTCTCCAGTCCCTGCCCACGCATATGGAAACCCTGTGGTCTCTCTTTCAGTTGCAGTTGGCACAACGACAATGGGCGGAGGGAACTGGCACGATCACCCGGCTGGAGAAAGCTGGCGGATCAAGCTACCAGGTTGATCTGGCAAAAGGCCTTCTCGCCGCCGGGCGTCAACAATGGGATCAAGCCCTTCAAGCCTTGAGTCGGGCTCAGAAGGCTAATCCTGAGTCGATGCCGCCCTTGGCGGCGTTAATGAATGTGTATCTTGAACAAAAACGGCCCGAGCAGGGGCGTGCCTATCTCCAACTGTTAGTAGAAAACCAACCTGACCATCCGTATGCATGGGGATTGTTAGGCCGGATGTATGTCGAATTGAACGATAAGCCTTCTGCTCTTTCTTCCTATCGGAGGCAAACCGAGGTGAATCCTGCGTGGGTTGAGCCATGGAAAGATTTGGCGATGGTGCGTTGGTTGGAAGGCGAAAAAGAGGAAGCGATTGGGGTATTGAATGTCGCGTTAACGACTCATCCGGAGGCTCCCGTTCTGTTGCAGGCGTTAGCCTCGTTCTATCAAGCTGAAGGGCAGATTGACCTGGCGATCCAGCAATATGAATTGGTATTGAGCCATTCTCCCGACGACGTCATGGCCGCAAACAACTTAGCCTTCTTATTGGCAGACAAAAAGGGGGATGTTGAAAGTTTGGAGCATGCGTTGGCCTTGACCAGGAATTTTGAAGCCAACACTCAAAATCCGTTTCTCCTTGATACGTTGGCCTGGGTATATTACAAGTTGGGTCTCAATGAGGAGGCGACGAGTGTCTTAAAAAAAGCGCTGAGCAAGGCACCCGATCACGGCCTACTCAACTATCATTTAGGCATGGTGACTCTCAAGGCTGGTGATCGAGTCAAGGCTCAACAGTATCTCGAGAAAGCGATGAAACGGCCATCGGAGTTGGAGCATGTTGGAACGGTTCGTCAGTTATTGGCGGATATCAAATCGTAAGACAGGCATGGGTGAAAAGTGAGATGTCAGGGGTGAGGCGTAAGTGGGATGGAACCCCTCTCAGAATTGCCGGGTATGCCCTATTCGTCAGGCAGGATATGCGCAATGAGTGAGAGGGGGTGTTCCCAAACTGTTTGTCATCCTGAGCGTAGCGAAGAATCCAGGCCCAGGCTGACGTTTTCCTTGATCCGGTTAGTCATTGCTGTCGGTTGAGAGCATTATCCGGCCTTCGTAAGTGGTCGGCAATCATGGGGTATGGATCCTCAACATTCAGGCCTATTTCTATAACACTTCATAAAAAAGGATAGAGTATGACACATTCATTTCAGGATACTTCTTGGAAGGTTTTTGGTTTTCAATGGCGGGTCAGACCGATTCTAAGTGTCATTGTTGGGTTGATGTCCGTGGTGATGTTCCCTATGTGGAGTGACGCCCAACCCCTGCCTACAGACGAAGTTCCTCCGGTTGCTTCTTCTCTGGAGTCTACTTATGAGATTGGGCCTCAAGACATCTTGCACATTTCCGTTTGGAAGGATGAAATTTTGTCCCGGGAGGTGATTGTTCGTCCTGATGGATTCATTTCGTTTCCTTTGATCGGAGAGGTGCTCGCCGAGGGGCGGACTGTGGGCAGTCTGGCGAAGGAAATGGACGAGCGATTGACGAAATTTGTGTCAGATCCCAGGATTTCGATCGGGGTGAAAGAAGTGAACAGTTTTAAGATTTTCGTCATCGGGAAAGTGAATAGTCCCGGTGGATTTCAGATTGGTCAATACACGGATGTCATGCAGGCTCTCAGCCTGGCTGGTGGGCTCACCCCTTTCGCACGGGAGGGCTCGATTAAGGTTTTGCGTCGGAAGAAGAAGGAGGGACAGACCACCTTTCCGTTCGATTATGGGGAAGTCTTAAAAGGACATTCCCTTGAACAGAATATTGTGTTGCACCGTGGCGATGTGGTGATGGTGCCGTGAAATGCAGGATCGGGCTAAGCGTGGGTATCGTCACGCTGGGCACAGATCCTTCGCTTCGCTCAGGATGACCATGTGGGTTCTGGGTTGTCATGCTGAGCCCGTTCGGCGGAGTTTATCCAGAGTAAAAGACGAAAGACTCAGGGCAGGCATAGCCCGGTCGATCTGAGCACCGATCCTTCTACGCTCAGGATGACAATGCGGCCGAATGATGGAATATTGCGTTGGACAATGTTATTCCAATATTTGATTTCTAATTAAGGTATGAGGGCAAGTTTCCACGCGTGGTATGCAAACGTTTTTTTGCAGAGTGGTTTCGGACGGGGAGGTTGTTTTATTTTCGATTGGTATTGGCGACCTGGTGGGGGATTTTTGGCAGTGCGTCAATTGTCTTCGGGGCTGAATGGTCCGTTGAACCGGCCTTTGTGAGCGAAGGGCGATTTTATGACAATCTGAGAATAACCACCCAACCTCATCACTCGACGTGGGCCATGAAGGTCAGTCCTTCTGCCACGTTGAACTATGCCACCGAAATTTTAACTCTCAAAGCCAATCCGAAATTTGAGTATGCTCGTTATTATAGCCGTGATCCGATTAAGAAGACGTTTAATAATTATTTTCTCCCGTTGTCCGGTTCCTATCGTACGGAGGTGGATCGCTTGGGTCTTGATGTGGACATTAGCCGGGATAATGCCTTGTTTGCTGAATTGCAGGAAACCGGTGTGTTAACGAATTTCATACCGCGTAATCGCAGAAATGTTCGAGGGAGTTGGGATCGATCCCTTACGGAGCGTTTGACGTTGCCAAGTAGCTATCAGTTTACCGATGTGACCTATGACCAATCAGGTAGTTCCAGTTTGAGAGATTACCAGGTCCATACCGGGACGTTTGGGGCCGATTACCATTGGTCGGAAGAAACCCGTGTGCGCGGTTCCGCCTATTATTCAAACTATCATGTGCCTCAGAATAGCCTCCGCTATCAAACTCCCGGGTTTGAGCTTGGGTTTTCTCATCGGATATTCGAAACATTTTCGCTTTCCGGGTCTGGTGGATTTCGGTATGTCCGGACGACCCTTGATGGAAATGGTCAACAGCAAACAGACAACCAGCTGACATGGTTATATGGAATGTCGTTGAAGAAAGAGTGGGAGCGATCCCACTTGACGGTTGGATTTAGCCGAGCACTCAATCCCTCTGGATTCGGGGTCTTATTTGTCACCGATCGCGTGGATCTGACTGTAGACCATCAACTGACTCATGCCTTGAAGGCGTCTCTTGGGGGGATGTTTACCAATAATGACAAAGTCGGGTCTTCTTCTGATGATAGTGGGGTATCCAATTCCCGATATTGGCAAATCAGTCCGGCTCTCTCATGGAGTGTGACAGAAGATTGGTCATTGGATCTGACGTATCGTTATGCGCAGCGAACTATCAAGTCGTCTTCCGAGGGGACGGCACATTCGAATGCGGTATTTTTGGCCTTCACGTGCACCTTGCCGAAATGGGCGGCTTCCCGATAATGGAAGATACTCATGATTGAATCTGCCCAATCATTTGCTCAGTATTGGGATATGGTCCGTCGTCGCTGGCTGTTGATGGGTGTCGTTGGCGGGGTCTTGTTGTTGTCTGCCTTGATGGTCGCCCTGTTCTGGCCGCCTACTTATCAATCCACGGCCATGATTTTGATCATTGAACAGGAGATTCCCGCAGATTTGATCCGTTCCACGATTACGAGTTATGCGGATCAACAGATCGAACGGATTAAGGCGCAGGTGATGACCCGATCCCGTCTATTGCCCATTATTGAGGAACATGGTCTTTACCAAGAATTGCGTGAACAGGATACGTCGGCTGCACTTCTGGCACGGTTCGTTGCCGATATTACGATTGAGGTGATGAGTGCCGAGGTGGTTGATCGGCGGACTGGACGACCCACGCAGGCCACGATTGCCTTTACCCTGGGGTATGAAGGACGCACGCCGGAGATCACGCAAAAGATCGCCCATGAATTGACGACGCTGTTCCTAAGTGAAAACTTGAAAAACCGTGAACAGCAGGTGCAGGAAACCACGGCGTTCCTGAAAGTCGAGTCTGAAAAACTGGCGGAGAGTTTAGCCCTGCTAGAACAAAAAATTGCGGTTTTTAAAAATGACGCGCAAGGGGCTCTGCCCGAATTGTTTCAAATGAATATGCAACTGCTCAGTCAGGTGGAACGGGAGTTAAACGATAAAAATCAACAGGCGCAGGCACAGGAAGAACGCATCATTTATCTGGAAGGAGAAATGAGTCGGTATGTGCAGACAATGGACGAGGGATTAGGGGTCCTTAGCCTTGGGAAGCAACTGAAGATGTTGAGAAGTCAACATGCCGGCCTTGCCTCATACCTCTCTCTTCACCATCCTGACATTATTAAAATTCGAGGGGAAATTGAGGCTCTGGAGCGGCAGGGCGCTCGTCCCATTGGAAATGAGGAGCTGTCGGGAACTCTTAAAGAAGAAGAAGTCAAGCTGGCTGGTCTCCTGGAGCAATATGGAGAGGATCATCCGGATGTCGTAAGATCGCGTGCCACCATTGATTTGCTCAATCAAGAATCCACCAATTCCGAAAGGACCCTATCGAATGTGGCGAAAGGAGCCCCGGACGATCCGGTCTATGTCAGTTACCAAACGCAACTGGCTTCCGCGAACACGACTCTGGAGCATGTGCGAAAGAGTCAGACAAAATTGGAGAAGCAGGCGCGTGAGTATACCGAACGGATTGAACGAACCCCCAAACTCGAGCCTGTGTACCAGTCTCTTCTTCGTGATCGGGATAATACGGCGCAAAAATTCCAGGAATATCGTTCCCGTGTTTTGGAAGCTCAAATGGCCGAAGAGTTGGAGTCGGAACGGAAAGGCGAACGGTTTTCCCTGGTTGAGCCTCCCACGCTTCCTGAATCTCCGGCTCGACCGAATCGAAAGGCCATTTTGTTTTTGGGTCTGGTGTTAGCCATGGCGGGTGGTATCGGGAGCGGAGTCTTGGCGGAGACCTTGGACGGGTCAGTTCATACTGCAGACCGATTGCGGGAGGTGACCAGGATGGCTCCTCTCACGGTGATTCCTTACCTCGATACGGTCGAGGAGATACGAGCGAGAAGGCAGCGTCTGCGGGTGCTTGGGATGGGAGCGGTTGTGCTGGCCATCGCGTGCCTGGGCGTCGTTCATGTCTTTTGGTTCCCACTGGATGTGTTATGGTTTGTTGCTCTTCGAACGATGCGATTAGATTAAGGATGATTATTGTCGGAAGGTACGATGGAACCTCTTCAAAGCGCACTTCAGCAATATAAGCAGAATCAAGAGAGGGGAGGCCCGGCAAAGGCGACGGTACTCTCAGGCCCGTCGTCTCTTCCTGTTCCGCTGGTCTATACGCAGACCAGGACCGTGGCCCCCTCGGCTTCTGCCATGGCGGCGCATCGCATGATCACGGCCATTCAGAGCGGGGCGTTTCTTGAGGCCTATAAAATTTTGCGAGCCCAGATTCTTTCCCGCCTCGAGGAGAATCGTTGGAACGTGATCGGGGTCACCAGCCCTGGCGAAACAGAGGGCAAAACCCTGGTTGCGGCGAATCTGGCAATTAGTATTGCGATGGATCCGAACCATACGGCACTTCTGGTTGATGCCAATTTGCAAGCGCCGAAAATTCATCAACTCTTTGGGTTTGAAAATACGGGACTCGCCGATTTTCTCTTAGATCATGGCGTGCTCTCTGCCCTCCTCGTGCACCCTCAAATTGACCGGTTGGTGGTCTTGCCGGGTGGCGGTCCTCTTCAGCATTCCGTGGAAGCCTTGACCCTGCCAAAAATGAAAGCGCTCCTTGAAGAAATGAAACATCGCTATTCCTCGCGCATTGTGGTGGTTGATCTGCCCCCTCTGCTGAACAGGGCCGATGTGTTGGCACTGGCTCCCATGTTGGATGCGGTGGTGTTGGTGGTTGAGGCAGGCCGCACGACCGAGAACGATATCGGAAAATCCTTGTCCCTGCTACAGGGTATTCCCCTTCTGGGAACCGTTCTGAATAAAGCCAAATAATGGTTGCGAGGCTATAAACGCACAGGAAAATCCCGGATCATACAGAAGAATTTTATGCCCTTCAGCGCCCCTCATTACTGAACAGATGAATCCTGATGGGGTCCATTGAACGACTGAGGGTGACAAGAAAGACCAGGTGGGAGAAGAATTGTCATGCTGAGCAAGGCGAAGCATCTGGCTGAGCGGGGGTATCGTCACGCTGGGCTCAGATCCTTCGTTCCACTCAGGATGACAAAAAGAGGTATGGATGCTGCTAGAGCCTTTCCTGAGTCGGGTCGAAGGGCTCAAACAAAGTCCGCCGGTTCATGAGAGCATCCGACCCAAGGACCGGACGGCAGTCGTCGTCAGCGGGGAGGGGGGCAAACAGATTAAAGAACCCTTTGGAAATTAATCGAAATCACTCTAGAGCTTTTGCTGAGAGCAACGTCGAAGGGTTCGAACCATCATTACTGGATGATCCAAATACTCGCCGTCTGTGACTGACATTTTTTTCTCGTGCGACGTGTGAAGGAGCCGCATGTACGAAACGTTTTATGGATTGAAGGAAAAGCCGTTTTCCCTTTTTCCTGATCATCGGTTTCTTTATTTGAATCGACGATACCAGTTAGCCTTGAGTCTTCTGGAGTTCGGGGTCCTCAATCAAAATGGCATGATCCTGTTGACCGGTGATCCGGGAACCGGGAAAACCACCCTCCTTCACAAAATCCTTTCGACAATCGATCCAGGGGTCACGGTCGGGACGCTGACCTTTACTCACGATAAAGGTCAGAGTCTTTTGCCTTGGGTCTTACAGGCTTTTGGTCTGCAGGCGAACGGCGGGCATGTCACAGATCATTTTCAGGTCTTTTCTGCTTTCCTGCACACCAAGGTCCAGGAGTCTCAGGGCATGTTGCTAGTGGTGGACGAAGCCCAAAATCTTGATGCCGATAAGTTGGAAGAGCTTCGCCTTCTTTTTAATTTGAACGATCGTCCTGGAACGGTTCTGCAAATTCTGCTTGCCGGTCATACGCAATTGCGTGAACGCCTCCAGGATCCCCAGTTGCAGGCCTTTGTGCAACGCATCGGGACCGATTTTTCTTTGGAGCCATTCAGTCGTGAAGATACGCAGGCCTATATTCTCCATCGTGTGCAAGCCGTCGGCGGACCGGCTGCTCTTTTTTCCGATGCGGCCTGCCATCTGGTCTATCGCTGCACCCAGGGGAATCCCCGTCTCATTAATCAACTCTGCGAAACCAGTTTGCTGTATGGATTCTCCGGGCAACTCCCGTCTATCTCAGAGGGAATTGTGGCGGATGCCGCCAAGGATCGACTGAAAGGAGGGCTGTTGCCTCTCAGTCCGATTGAGGACACCCCTGTGCCTCTTGAACACCAGAGCCCTCCCGAACCGATTGCGGCAGAACCCGTGAGTTCCCAGCTTTCTCCGTCATCTTTTGTCGGGGAGACGGGGGCTTCCCACGCAGGTGTTGCGCATCGGCATTGGGATGCCGCCATTCAATTGAAGGAACAAGGATGGTACCTGGAGGCGATCCGGAGTCTGAAACAGGTCGCCGGGCATCCGACCTACCATCGTCAGGGATGGTTTCAGGTGGGGCAATGCTATCTGGCGCTGGGACGGCCTGCCGATGCCATTGAGGCCTTTCATATGGCGCTTGGCGATAGTCCCAACCGTTCGAAGGAATCCGCTCCCATTCATTTGGCCATCGGGCAGGCACTGGCGACGTTAGGAAGGAATGAGGAGGCTACCCGGCATTATGACCTCGCCCGCTTCACTGACCTTGATGGAGCGGAAAGGGAGAACCATTCATCCCATTCATCGAGTTGGCAATCATCTCACCAAACCGATCCTCATCGTTTCAGTCAAATGTGGTGGATTCACACTGTCCGTCGTTGGTGGAGCAAACTGCATCCCTCCTTTCTGCGATAAGCTTTGCGTTTCCTACCAGATTTCTCACGCCACTCCTCCTGGCCGATTAAATGGCCAAATTTTTGAAATATTTAACCGCATCTTGAATGGGAAATCATCGGTGTCGGTCATTTTAACTCGTTTCCAAGCCTTCTTGGTTACCTCGGCACGTGTATATAATGGGCGCTCTGTTCCTGCCGGTGGCTTTTAGGGTGACAATCAAGGGTTTTTGATAGTTTGACTTTCTCAGTACAGTTGAGGATAGTTGCCAGAGTTTTAGTGTGAAAATGACACATATTGTTCTTCCTACGGAATCACCTTCAAGGCGTTTTCTCAGGAATTTGTCCCATGAAGAAAAAATCATCCTCTCCGGTTCAAAATTTTGAAAATACACCGGACGTTAAACCTCCCCTTTCGGCTAAGGCTGCACATAAACCTCCAATAAAGGAAGGTGAGCAGGGAGAATTTGAGAATCGACTCCTCCAGGGTGTTCTCGAACAGACGGGAGAAGCCTTGGTTGTCTGTGATGCCTCGGGGAACATCCTTCGCACCAGCCGGGCAGTCTATCGTTACCATCAACATCCGTGTGTGCAGCGGCCCTTTCATGAGATTTTTCATTTGTCCTTCGCAACAAACGGGGCAGAGCGCCCATCAGCCATTTCTTTCCCCAACCTGAGCGGGAAGTTTCTTTCACAGGTCCTCAGCGGAGAAACCTTTTTCAACGAAAATGTCCAACTGGAAAAACACGATGGAACGATTGTCCCGGTCTTGTTCAGTGCCAGCCCCATCAAAGGTGAAGATCAGAAGATTCTTGGCGGAATTGTGACGCTGGTGGATAGCGATTCCCGGAACCGTACCGACCGTATTCTGCAGCGTCATAATGAGGTGCTGGAACAAATAATCAACGATAACTCTCTCCCGGATATTTTGGAAAATCTCTGTCTGGAAATTGAACAACATTTCGGGGCAGGTGTCCTGGCAGCCATTGAACTGCTGGATGAGGATGGCTGTCACCTTCGACATGGGGCAGGCCCCTCCGTCCCCGAAAGTTACAAGCAAGCCATTGATGGGGTTGCCATAGGCCCTACGGTGGGTGCATGTGGTGCGGCCGCGTATCTGAAGCAACCTGTCATTATTTCGGATATTTCCACGCATCCGAATTGGGCTCAGTTCAAGGACCTGGCAGAAAGCCATGGATTTCGGGCATGCTGGTCGATGCCGATTCTGGCTAGCGACGGTCATACGCTTGGCACCTTTGGCATGTATTATACAGCTCCTCGTCTACCAACGGATGAAGAAACAGAGTATGTGGGTTTTATTGCGCAGTCGGCGTCCATTGCCATCGAAAAAGTGCGAGCGAACGATCAACTTCGGCAACAGACTCATGCGTTGGAAGTGGTGAATCGGATGGGCAATTCGTTGTCCGCAGAATTGAATTTAGACAAACTCGTTCAATCCGTGACGGATGCCTGTCGCGAATTAACCGGGGCAGAATTCGGGGCATTTTTTTACAATGTGGTGAAGGAGAAGGGAGAATCATTTATTTTATATACGATCTCCGGAGTTCCGCGAGAAGCGTTTGAACGGTTCCCGATGCCAAGAAATACGCCAATTTTTGCTCCAACATTTTCGGGGGAGGCTGCTGTGCGAATTGCCGATGTGACGGCTGATCCTCGGTATGGTCATCTGTCTCCCTATCACGGCATGCCGCCTGGCCATCTTCCCGTCAGGAGCTATCTTGCCGTTCCGGTCGTTTCCCGCACTGGAGAGGTTTTGGGAGGATTATTCTTTGGGCACCCTCAGGCCAACGTGTTTACACAAATGGCCGAATCCATTGTAATCGGTATTGCCTCTCAGGCTGCCATTGCCATCGATAATGCCCGCCTGTATGAATCCGCTCAAAAAGAAATCGAACAGCGAAAAATCGCAGCAGAAAATCTAAAACGATTGGCGTCTATTGTGGAAACGTCCCAAGATGCCATTTATAGCCTCTGTAAAGAAGGGTTGATTACCAGTTGGAATAATGGGGCCCAGCAAATGTATGGATACAGGTCGGCAGAGGTGGTTGGTCAGTCATTCTCCAATCTCCTTCTTCCGGAATCACGACATGACGCCTCCTTACAGTTAGCCCTGCTTGTGAACAAAAATGGAGAGACCATTCAGGAAGCGCTCCGGATGAAAAAGGATGGTTCGAAGTTTTCGGTCTCGTTATCAATTTCTCCAATTGTGGACGGGGATGGAGTCCTGATCGGACATTCCTTAATTGAGCGGGATGTGTCCGAGCAAAAACGTATTGGAGAAGCTCTTCAGGCGAGTGAAAGCCGGCTCCACGCGATATGGGAAAATTCTCCAACTTTGAAATTTGTGAAAGATTTAACCGGAAAATACCAGTTGATTAATAAACGGTTTGAAGCGATTTTTCAGTTATCCCGTGACGCGATTATTGGAAAAACAGATCATGACTTCCTCAGCCTTCATTTTGCCAGTCAAATCGTCGCAAATGATCAGAAGGTTCTTCACTCCAGATCACCGCAAGAATTTGAAGAGCAGGTGCAACTCCCGGATGGGATGCATACGTATCTGTCCGTGAAATTCCCTTTATACGATGCCGGAGGCACTCCCTATGCCGTATGTGGCATCGCGACCGATATTACCGGAAGAAAACAGGCGGAGCAGGCCCTACAAGAATTGAACGAATCTCTGGAACAACGGGTGGCGGATCGGACTCGAGATCTATTGGTGTATCAAGAAAATCTGCGGGCCATGACTTCGGAGTTGATGGTGACGGAACAACGGGAACGGCGGCGATTGTCAACTGAACTGCATGATTATCTGGCGCAGTTGCTTGTGGTGTGTCGCATGAAACTGACTCAGGTCATGATTGATGCGAAGGTGCCCGAGTTACAGGCCAATCTGGAGGAAATCGATGAAATCCTTTCCGACTCACTTTCCTATACGCGCACCCTCATCGCCGAACTGAGTCCCAGCATTCTGTATGAACTCGGGCTCGTTCCCGCCCTGAAATGGTTAGCTCAGCAGATGGAGCGTCATGGCCTGCGAGTGCAGGTGCTTCATCCTGATCAGGCCATACAGCTTTCTGAGGATCAGGGTATTTTTGTGTTTCAGGCGGTTCGCGAATTGCTCTTTAATGTCATCAAGCATTCCGGTGTGAGCGAAGCGACCGTATCTCTTAAGGGGCACGCCGATCAGGAGCTTCAGGTCAAGGTCCAGGATGCCGGGAAAGGGTTTCAGTCCTCGCCGAATCCAAGAGACTACTCCCAACCTGGGAGTTTTGGGCTGTTTAGTATTCGAGAACGAACGGAGGCGTTGGGCGGTCATTTTTTTATCGAATCAGCCCCAGGGAAGGGAACGCAAGCGACCGTCGTGGTTCCGCTTCAGCCGGTTCCACTCACGGCCCCATCGAACCCGGACTCCAAAGAAATCCCGAAACCCCTCAAGCCATCAGCGCAAGGTCAATCAAAAAAGAAGGTGATTCGCATTCTTCTGGTTGATGATCATGCCTTGATTCGTGAAGGCATCCGGACCCTGTTGGAACACCATGAGGATTTTGTCATCGTGGGAGAGGCGAAAAATGGAGAAGAAGCCTTAGAGGTCACCAAACAGCTTCTTCCCGATGTTGTGCTTATGGATGTCAACATGCCAAGGCTCAATGGCATCGAGGCGACCAAATCCCTCACTCAAGAGCATCCTTCAGTGAGGGTCATTGGCTTATCGGTTCATGAGGATAAACACATTGAAAAAATGCTGTTGGAAGCCGGGGCGGCGATGTATGTCACCAAAGGTAGTGTGGCCAAGCAACTCGTCGAAGCCATACGTCATGTCGTCACTTCTCCTCGCTAAGAGCCAATCTCGTTTATCGCGGGATTCTGGTGAGGAAATAATTTCCCCCTGCACATGCTCCGTCAGGATGAGAAAGTCGTAGTACATTGCCCTATAGTTTTCTTCAACGGCCTGCTGTGAATGAGTGCTATTTTCGGCCATCTACAAAGGTTTATCTTCTGAAACACGTTGTCCGGCTCCCATCTGCTTTCACGAATGCGCAGCGAATTTCTGCGTTATGTTTCTGCCTAGCTGGGCAGTTTCTCTGTGTGATGCTGTTAGGACAGTCCTGGTGTTTTAGCCAGGAAACGTCTGACGCTGTTCCTACTCCCCGGCCCTGGATTATTGGACATGCTGCGCCATTTTCACAGCCGATTTTCACCGATCGTCCGACATTCAGCGTCGGACCGGGGACCATAGCCCCAGGGCACATCCAATTTGAGACGGGGTATACCTTTTCCTATGAGGATGCCCATCCGGATGGTCACACTCATACGTTTCCCGAGACGCTACTTCGAATTGGTCTGATGGAGAATTTTGAACTTCGGGTGGAGTGGCCAAATTTAACCTATATCGACAATGGGACGAATGTCGATGGTTTCAGAGATCTGGGCGTGGGGTTCAAAGTTCAGGTCTTTCAGCAACAGGGTTTCAGGCCCCGGTTGAGTTTCGCAGGACGACTTTCGATACCAACAGGCAATGACGCGTTTTCTTCGGATCAACTTGACCCGGAACTGCGGACTATTTTGACGTATGAGTTGAATGAACGGGTGGGACTCTTTGGAAATGTGAATATCGCCGGTCCCAGTTCTCATGGGACGCGGTTTGTGCAAGTCTCTTCCTCTCTGGGGCTCAGTGCAGCTCTTCGAGATCATTTAACGGGGTTTGTGGAGTATTTCGGACTCTATCCCAGAGATGTGGCGAGCGGGAGCGCAAATTTTCTTCAAACGGGAGTGATTTATGGTTTGACGTACAATTTGCAAGTTGATGCCCGCATAGGTGGCGGTCTGACCCATGGATCCGATGATCTGTTGACGGGTGCGGGAATCTCGTGGAGATTTTAGCCGGATTGGAAGTGAAGCCAGAGAAGTCCTGATCATCGCCTCACGTATGCCTGAACTCAAGGGCGAAGAGCCTTAATCTAATCCCGTCTGAAGAGCATCTGTATGATTTTGGCCGTCTCATGGATGAGCCGATCCTCA
The DNA here is from genome assembly GCA_902500695.1 of uncultured Nitrospira sp. Taxonomy (GTDB): domain Bacteria; phylum Nitrospirota; class Nitrospiria; order Nitrospirales; family UBA8639; genus Nitrospira_E. The sequence goes on from CABVRQ010000047.1 coordinate 21,397, forward strand.
TCGAGTTTAAACGCATTGGCCAATTCCAGGCGGGAATGAGCCTCTGCAAAATCCGGTCGCAAGGCAATGGCTTGTCGAAGTGTGTTGATGGCATCCGTGGATCGGCCTTGAGCCATGTAGGTCAGTCCTAAATCGGAAAAGGTTTCCGCATCGTCAGGATTTAGTTTTGTTGCCGTCCTGAACGCAAGTTGAGCCTCGTGAAATTTTTGTTGAGCCAAGAGTGACCGCCCCAACCAGTATTCGATCTGACTATTCCCGCTATCTAACTGTGCGGCTCGTTTGAGCGCGTCTTCTGCCTGCTTCCATTCGTGCTGATCAAGGAACACGGCTCCCATCCCCAGAAACGCTCCGGCGAGATCGGGATCAAGTTGTAACGCGGCCCGATATTCTTCAATGGCGCCGTTCGGATCACCTTGCTGATTGAGAATTTCAGCCAATTTGAGGTGAGTCGCGAGCGTGTTGACCGGAAATGCGGCTTCCCCTCTAAGCGCTTCTCGTCGCTTTCGGAGTCCGGCCTCTACGCATTCGTTCGTGACCGGAGCATGGCTCGTACAGGTTTCCGAGGATGGTGGAGCCGTAGGAACAATTGGTAGAGTTTCCGCACGAATGGAAGGTGGAGAAGCCACGATCCATGCCATTAGAGAAAGCAGGAGGATGGATCGACCACGGAAGCCCTCCCAAGAGATGTAAGGGGAAGGCTTGAGCCACATGATGAGGGAATGAAGGCCCATGGTTTTCTGAGATAAAAGGGAAAGTAGTGGTCGATTAACGACTGAGGTGAATTTTTGACAAATACGCCGGATTCCGGTCCTTTCTGTCCATTCTTCTTTAGGCATAACTCTGATACGGTCTCTGCCAAACTATCCATTGAATGCATCGGTGTGTTTGTATTGAAAACCCTTCACTGGCAGTTGTTGGTGAAATGCCTAGAGGAGGCGCACTGTTATATTAATTCTGAAATCAGTGTGTTAGATTTTCACATTACTTTCACCATCTGAGGAATTCTCCATCTCAGGAAATTGTAAAATATGCCCAAGAAAAAATCATCAAGTAAAACGGTCTATTCAGAATTTCCTAAGGCACCAACCGGCATTCAGGGGCTGGATGAAATCACCGGTGGGGGGCTTCCCCGAGGACGAACGACACTCGTCTGTGGAAGTCCTGGCTGCGGAAAAACTCTCATGGGACTGGAATTCCTGGTCCGCGGGGCTATGCAAATGGGCGAACCCGGGGTGCTGTTGGCTTTCGAAGAAACGGCTGAGGAATTGACCCAAAACGTCCGGTCTCTGGGATTTGATCTGGAACAATTGGTCAAGGATAACATGTTGATTCTGGATACGATTCCCATTGAAGCCACCGAATTTGAAGAGAGCGGAGAATACGATCTCGAAGGATTATTTGTGCGGCTGGGTGATTCCATTGATGCCATCGGCGCCAAACGAATTGTCTTGGACACCATTGAGGTCCTGTTCGGGGGATTGTCCAATCAGGGAATCATCCGCTCAGAGTTGCGGCGTTTGTTTCAGTGGCTGAAAAACAGACACATGACCTCTATTGTGACCGGCGAACGGGGAGAGAAGTCCTTAACCCGTCAGGGTCTCGAAGAATATGTCTCTGACTGCGTGATATTGCTGGATCATCGCGTGAACGATCAAATGTCCACCCGCCGGCTGCGAGTGGTCAAATACCGGGGAAGCATGCATGGCACAAATGAATTTCCTTTTCTCATTGAAAAGCAGGGACTTTCCGTGCTGCCCATCACCTCCTTAAAGCTTGAACACAAAATTTCAAAAGAAAAAGTTTCGACCGGTGTTCCACAATTGGACGAGATGTTCGGGGGAAAGGGTGTGTATCGTGGCTCCACGGTGCTGGTGACCGGGGGAGTCGGGACGGGGAAAACCAGTCTGGTCTCGCATTTTGCGGATGCCGCCTGTCGTCAGGGAGAGCAGGTTTTGTATTTTGCCTTTGAAGAGTCCAGTCCTCAAATCATCCGGAATATGAAATCTATCGGACTGCCGATGGAGAAATGGGTCAACAAGGGCTTGTTGCACATTGAAGCCTCCCGTCCCACTCTATTCGGACTGGAAGCCCATCTTGTGAATTTTTACAATGAGGTGCACACCCACCACCCGAAATTGGTAATCATGGATCCGATCAATGATTTTCTTTCCATTGGTTCAGGCCGGGAGATTAAATCCTTATTTTTGAGGATGGTGGATTTTCTGAAGTCCCAGCAGATTACCTTAATCTGCACAGGCCTCACCGCACATGCGGATTCTTCTCATGAGACTGAGATGGGAGTGTCCTCCCTGGCCGACACGTGGATTATTCTGTCAAATCTGGCATTCGATGGTGAACACCATCGCCAAATTCATATTTTGAAATCCAGGGGTATGCCTCATTCTAATCAGGTTCGTGAATATACAATGAGCCAACGGGGCTTCCATTTACAAGAGGTGCCTGTTGATACACACTAATGCCATGCCCGGTGTCGCGGTATCATACCTTGAGGCATAGGGTTGGGGGAGATTCTGTCTTTACAGCCGCAAGAGAGATCTTGGAAAATAATTGAAAGGATGAATGGCACCCCAAACTGCTGACTAGGTACAAGAGGAAAGTTCTCCCAACCATGAAAAAAACGAGTCACACGCCATCAGTGTCCCAGCGTCATACCGCAAAGAATTCGGCCTATCATTTAATCCTCTATGTCGCGGGACATTCCCCCAAATCGCGTCTGGCAATGAGCAATTTACAACAATTGTGCGAGACCCGTCTTTCCTCAAAGTATACGGTAGAAATCGTCGATCTTCTTCGTGAGCCCAAAAGAGCCAGGATTGACCAAATCGTGGCCATTCCGACGCTGGTCAAGAAATTACCGCTTCCCTTAAAAAAAATCATTGGAGATTTATCGAATACAGACAAAGTCTTAGTGGGGCTCGATCTGTGTGACGAGTCAGGGGAAATGATTATTTCAAGCGCAATGGAACTTCCATCATGAGTGCTCGCGTCCCATCAACACGCCGGGAGTCTAGTCCCGGTGAAAACCATTCTGGGCTTCGGCTGCGGCTCTATGTGACCGGGGCGACCAGCCTATCGCTTCGTGCCATGGCCAATATCAAATCCATTTGCCGTGAATACCTCGACGAACAACATCCAGACTTACAAATTATCGACTTGTATCACACTCCGTCTGCCGCCCGTGCCAATCAAATCTTTGCCGCTCCCACCCTCATCAAAGAGCTGCCGCTTCCCAGTTGCAGGATCGTCGGAGATCTTTCCCAAAAAGACCGTGTGCTGCATTCCCTCGGTTTGACAGCGCATTCCCCGTCGCCCTCACACGGGTAACATTTGAGAATAGCCATGGCTTCTAAACCTAAATCACCCCTTGTTAAACACGAGACTCCAAGCCAGGAACAAATTTTACTTCAACGTCTGAAGGAGGCGGAAGACACCCTGCAGGCGATCCGGGAAGGCGCGGTGGATGCGCTCATCGTGGAAACAGGTGATGGGGATCAAGTATTCACACTCAAGAGTGCGGATTATCCCTATCGACTCATCATCGATAAAATGATGCAGGGCGCAGTAATGTTTGACGATACCGGCGTTATTTTCTATGCGAATTCCACCTTTGCCGGAATGGTCAATCACTCCCACCAGGAACTGTTTGGATTTTCTATCGAATCATTTATTTCTGAAAAGGATCGGGCGTTCTTTATGACTCTGGCTTCTTCCCATTCACGGGTATCCGGGGGAACAGGAACGATTCATTTGGTCGGTAACGATCATCAGGAACTGGTTGTGTTTGTCGGCGTGACTTCTATTGCCTTCGATGATCAGCATTTGCATTGTGCAATTCTGACAGACCTGACGGAACAGAAGAAATACAGTCGAGCGTTAGCGGAAGAAAAATTCTCCAGAATGATCCTGGAACAAACAGGAGAAGCGGTGGTCGTGTGTGATCGGTCCGGTCGAATCATGCGCCACAGCCGCGCGACCGAGAGACTGATCCACCAACCCATACTCCACACCAGGTTTCATGAGCATTTTCATTTCACTGGCCCCGACACCGTCGGCTCCTCCGGCGGCCATGAACCATGGAATGAAGAGGGGAGTGTGGTCCAGGAAGTGCTCGGCGGCAGGACTTTTCAGGGGCTTGAAGTCAACTTGCAGATCGCGAACGTGAACGTTCCTGTGCTCCTCAGTGGCAATCCGCTTTGGGACGAGGAAGAAAACACGATTGGAGCCATCATCACGATGGTTGATATCACCGAAAGAAAAAAGGCCGAACAGGATTTGCAGGCTTTCAATGATTCACTCGAACACCGCATCAAGACTCGCACACAGGACTTGTTAAGTTATCAGCAACATCTTCGGGAGATGTCGTCGGAATTGGTGGTGACGGAACAACGGGAACGACGACGCCTGGCGAATGAACTGCACGATTATCTTGCCCAGCTGTTGGTTGTCTGTCGGATGAAACTTGCCCAACTGAACCGGGAAGATTGGAGTCCGGGTTTGAAAACGGATATCGATGACATCGATAAAATCCTGACGGATTCCCTCTCGTATACCAGGACCTTAATTGCGGAGCTCAGCCCCAATATTCTGTATGAATTGGGAATTGTCCCTGCCCTTGTCTGGCTCGGGGGACAATTTGAACAACATAATCTTCATGTGCGCATACAAGAGGAAGAAAAAAATATTCAACTTCCGGAAGATCACGCCATATTTGTGTTTCAGGCTGTCCGTGAACTGCTCTTTAATATCATGAAACATGCCGACACTAAGGAAGCCTCGATTCATCTCAAACGGACCCCATCCCACGAATTTGAGGTGACGGTGGAGGATGCAGGAAAAGGGTTTCACCTCCCGGATTTCTCAAATGATTATGCCCGTCCGGGAAAATTCGGACTGTTCAGTATTCGTGAGCGTTTGGAGGCCTTGGGCGGGACGATTCACATCGAGTCGAAGGAAGGACAGGGAACGCGAATTACGCTTGTTGTTCCGTGTGATTCTCCACCTCTATCAGAGGTTTCTCACCGAACCAAATCAGAGTTGTCCACCTCCGTTGGGACTTTTTCCCCAAAGCTTGGACGGGATAATGGCATCCGTATTCTCCTGGTCGATGATCATGCCCTTGTGAGACAAGGCATACGGGGATTATTGGATGTTCAGCATGATTTTCAAGTTGTGGGGGAGGCGCAAAATGGCCTGGAAGCCATTGAATGTGCGCGAACGCTCCACCCCGATATCATTGTGATGGATGTGAATATGCCAAGGATGAATGGCATTGACGCCACCAGAAGTATTGTGCGGGAATTTCCGGCAACGCCTATTATTGGGCTGTCTGTCCAGGAAGATAAGCAAGTACGGGATTTAATGCTGGAGGCAGGCGCTGCCATGTATTTGACCAAAAATGGCATTGTCAACGAACTTGTTGATGGGATTCGCCATCTGGTTCCCCCCACCCCATAGCTTTCCTGTAGCTCGCTGGTGACAGAACCGCTTTTGAAGGTCATTTCAGCGTCGCTTGAAACCGTCCTTTCTGCATTCTCAAGTGGGGAGCATAGTTATCGGGTCACGTGCGTAAGAGCACAATCCATCAGCTTTACCCGAATTGATCCTGCTTGCGCCGTTTGTGTGCCCCTCAATAACGGGGAGGCCAGCGGAAGCTATGTTGGGAGGCGGGTGACTGACCGAGTGGAACCTCCCGATCGTGCCTCAAGAATAATCTGATGAATATACTGTAGTTTTTCAATAACGGGAGGAACCAGCACCTCCGGCATCAGATCCAGTAAGCCCATGGCTCGATTCATTTCGTTCAGCCCCAGCCCTAGTCGTTGGTAGGATCGAATCATGATTGCGATGTCGTCCTTCGCCGGATCGATTCCCTCTCCGATACCCGTATACCTCGCGGTGTCGAGCACACTCACGATGGCCAGATATTTGGCAAATGTTTCGGCAAAATCCTCCCATGGGTGCATGGTGGCATAGACACTGATGAACCTGGCTTGCCAGTTAGAAGGTGGACCTTCCCGATAGTGTCGTTCCAAGGCTTGTGCATAGGTTGGCTGTTGATAATCGCCGAAGATCCGGTTGAACTCCTCTTCCTGCTTATCCTGTATCAACATCTCCCAATAATAGTGTGCAATCTCATGTCGGAAGTGACCAATGATGGTCCGGTGGGCTTCTCCAAACGAGACACGTAATTTTTCCCGCTCAACATCTTCGGCCTCACGCAAATTGATGGTGATTTTCCCGTTGTGATGTCCCGTAAACACCTGCTCATGGTCTCCCATGGTATGCCATTGATTCCCGGAGGGGTGAACATCGGCTTTGAAGTCAAAGGATAAGGCGGGTTGAATACCGTCTCCTGCTTTCCCATAGGGAAGACCTAAGAGATCCAGGGTAAAGAGTAGACGCCTTTTTCCGGTTTCAAGGCGATACCACCGCTCTCGATTTCCTTCGACAGAGAGGTCGGGAATGGTGTCGTTATAGCGGCAATAGTCACAGAGCTGAGTCACGGATTGATTATGGTTGCCGGCCGGGAAACATCGATTACAGACCTGTTCGACGGCATAATTATGACATTTGACCAGTAGGGCCTGGCATGCCGTATACCCGCAATGATAGATGCCGTCAGGACTGACGAGCAGTCCGGAAATACGATGGCAGGCCGGGCACCAACCTACCTCCGAATTGCAGGACACGCATTGAGTATTTTCAAAAAATAGAGTATTGCCGCAATGGCAGGTGAACGTTTCCATGGTGCTGTGTTCCCTTTTAGGAGAGCCTGTGAGAATCTAAGCGAATCCAAAACATTGGTCTTATTTGGCTTTACAAACAATCACCCGCATGAATCAGAAAATAGAAACCCCGGTTTTGGTGGTGAATAATTCGAGTGCATATTGTCCTGCGAATGAATTGCCCTTTTCGTTGAGGCCTGGGGACCATACGGCAACTGTTAGCCGGTTTGGGATCACCCCGACAATCCCACCACCCACCCCACTTTTCCCCGGTAATCCGACATTGAAGGCGAAGTCTCCCGCCGCATCATAGGTCCCGCAGGTCAGCATGAGAGCGTTCACTCTCTTTGTCTGACTCTGGGTGAGGACCTGGTGCTTGGTCCAAAGACAGTGACCTTTGTTGGCGAGAAAAAGAAAACCTTTCGCCAGGTCCACACAACTCATCGACAGTGAGCAGTGAAAGTAATAAAACTCCAACACCTCTTCAACCTCGTTCGTGAGGTTGGTGAAACTTTTGAGGAAATTGGCCATGGCCGCATTCCGAAAGCCGCTTTGTCGTTCGGAGCGGGCCACCTCGGGGTCATCTTGAATGGCGGCATTATTGGCCCGTTGCCGCACATAATCGAGAAAAGAGGATTTGGCATCTTTGAGATGGGACACAAGGATATCCGAGATGACCAGAGCTCCCGCGTTGATAAAGGGATTCCTGGGTCTGCCATGTTCATATTCGAGTTGGACCAGAGAATTGAAGGTCGATCCGGATGGTTCGAGTCCAACCCGTGTCCAGATTTTTTCGCCTTCAAAAGGAAATGCGAGGGTCAGGGTATAGACCTTTGAAATGCTTTGAATGGAGAAGGGCTCTGATGCCTGACCCACCTGGAACATTTCCCCTTCAACGGTCTGGACGGCCATTCCAAACTTGTAAGGCGAAACGCTGGCCAGTTGAGGAATGTACGTGGCGACTGTTCCTGAGGGTAATACCTGAAGCACTTCATGATGGATTTCTTCTAAAATTCCTTGATAGTCCATAAGTGTCTCAGCGATCTTCTTTAAGAATTTCCCTATTGAAGTAAAAGGGGCAGGGTTCATGGCAACTGAGGAGGAGTGCTCTTCTAGAGCTATAACCCCTGCGTCAAGGGAAATCTATAGACAAATTTTATGACAGGGCATCTCTGGCAGCGAATCCATGGGCCTTAAGATCACGTCATGAAAGTGAGGATAATTGGGAGGTCTTTCTGTCAGGAAATGTGTTTTTCAAAAAATCTGGCCCCCCCAAACCCCACTATGCTGGTCGTCCGTCGATACTGCCTTACGGAGCTTCATCCTGTTCGATCATCTCAAAGAGACTATTCACCGGGTGCTTGATGGATTGGGGGTAGACGAACCATTTGATGAGATGTCGTACAAAGGAGACTGGGTAGCCCGGGGTGCCAAGTTTGGGGGCAAAGTTATTCCAACTCAAAATAGTTGAGGGATTCACTCCCGGCTGACCGAGAAACCACTGTTCCAGATCTTTGTCCGTACGAGTTTCCATGACGGCATTTCGAAATTGACGAAAAGACAGGCGAAAATGCCGAAGGAAATAGCCGTCAATTCCAATCGGACTGCCCAAAGATACGCGATAGAGAAGCGGGAAGTTCCCCTGTTGAGAAGCCCGCACTTTATCGGTCATACGGGCGAGCCAACAGCAACTCGCTAAGGTCTCTTGTGGGCGACGAAGTTTCATCATGAGTTGAGTGCGAGGACCCTACGAAATCTTACAACATTTTTGTCGGTGAGGTAGAGGTATATGATAGCGGGCGATGCTTTGCAAGGTTTTTTCAAGAGTTTTAGGGAAATGCTGAAAAAACATTTCCTGGGTTTTCCCGGTGGTTCAACTCGTGCCATTTTTCCCACAG
>CABVRQ010000047.1:30140-31269 GCA_902500695.1 uncultured Nitrospira sp.
GGTTGGCAGTTTGGGGGGAAGGAATGGTCGAGGGAGTTATTTTTAGCCTCATAGCCGTGGGAATGTGGAGAGTGGTTTTGGATTGAAAGACCCGCGGTTGCCCAGTGGTCTTTCAATAAATATGTTCACACCTCTTCCCAGTAGAAGGAGGGATGGATTATGCGACGCGTTGATTACATTGTTGGAGCCCGTGATTTTAAAGGTCTTATTGCCGAGCAATTCATGCAAGATGCCGTGTATGCCTATCATCCGGAGGATTCAGCAGAGGCATTGGCGCAAACGATGACCGAGGAAGGTTTTGGGAGCGTGCCGATTGTTGACCAGGACCAGCATTTGCTTGGGATTGTCAGTGAGTTCGATCTCCTTCATGCCATAAAGGAGGAACGGTCTTTGTCAGGCGTTCCGGCGGGCGACTTGATGACTCCTGCTCCGGTTACAGTGAAGCGGGAGACACCGGCTATGGATCTTATTGATCGACTGGAAGCGAAGCATCTGATCCGAATGCCGGTGGTGGATGAGGAAGGAAAACTTCTCGGTGTGGTGGCAAGAAGGGATATCCTTCTGGGGTATTTAAACGCCACCCGTCAGACAAAGGTGTTTTAGAATTGGTAAGAATGCATGTGGCTTCACCCTTTTTGAAGATTGAACACAGGCTGGCAAACTGATGCTTGATGGCATGGGAGGGAATAAACCATTTTTTTACTGGTGTGCCGTAACTATGAGCCAGAATGCCCTGGAATTTTGACACGGAGTCCCTACTCATTTCAGTAGAAGTGTCTTGGCTTGGACGGTGTTAAACCAGTGAGGTGTGATTCTTCAAAAATCGGCACGAACGGTATTTTGGAGTGAGTATTTCGGGTCTCCATTAGGACTTTGCCAATAGGACACCTAATGCCAGAATGTCTGATTTCCTTTGCGGTGCCATTTCGTGGCGAGTAGGGCATGGGAAGGTAGGGCCTTCCAGGAAACAAACTCGTGTTCTCCCGGCAGGGCATGAATGCCATAATGGTGTAACCGTGTTCGAACAAAGCTTGTGTCAGACCAGAGACCCGAATCCGTCACGGTGATTCCCAATCCCAGTGCTATTGTTTTGATTTGCTGGTAGGAGACCTTGGCCAAAGTGGGCACA
>CABVRQ010000048.1 GCA_902500695.1 uncultured Nitrospira sp.
CTTTTCGATGGTCTTGCTGGGAATGAATGGGGTGATAAATTTTCCTCAGAGTACCTGAGCCAATAGTCCTCTATGGGAGGTCGAATTTCGGTGCCGTGATTGGGATGTATGTGGGGTGCCACTCAGGGGTTGTGGACTTCCGGTGAGAATGCGTATCATCGTAAGCGCGATGCATTCCCGTCTATTTAATATTCACGTCATTTTAGGGTAAGGATGGTTATGAAACACGAGGTTTTGAGTCCATTTGTGAAGACATTTCTGTCAAGTCTATTGTCGGGTCAAAGGATTATGGAATCATTTGGCTATCGAGCGCTGGTGTTGGTGATGGCCTTGGGTTGTCTGGTGATGGCGCCTTCCGTGGGATATTCCGAAGAGCAAACCCATGAGCTTCCTAAGCCATTTCATAAAACTACTCCACCTCTTTTTCAGGAATGGAATTTTGATCAATCGGCTTTAAGTGACTTACCCGATGGCTTTACGAAGGCGGTCGGTGGATCTTCGGGAAAAGGAGAATGGGTAGTCAAAGAAGATCCTTCTGCCCCCAGTCGTCCCCATCTGGTGGAACAACGTTTACAGTGTAGTGAGGTTTGGTGTTACCAGTTACTGATTGCCGAAGGCGCGGTGGCTGAATATGTGGATCTCTCAGTCAGGATAAAGCTCAATTTGGGAACTCCGACTGGAAGAGCTGGATTGGTATATGGGGTCCAAGATGACAAGAACTTCTATGCCGCGGTTGTTGAACCTAGAACGAACGAGGTTGTGGTCTATGTGGTTAAGAATGGAGAACCAACCGAATTAGGCAGGGAATCCCTGATTCCTCGATCTGCTGATTGGCACTTTCTCCGAGTTCAACGAAATACTCTTGTCAGCAAGGAATTTACCGAAATCTCTTTTGATAACCATCTGGTAATGAGCGTGGCTGATCAATCATTCAAAAAGGGTCAGCTGGGAATAGTGGCTATTGGGGACGGGAGTTTTTCGTTTGATAATCTTCGGGCTATGGAACTCCAGTCGAATCGTCCGCTTTCCAGGCCCTCGGCCTATTGAGCGGCACCATGTTAGCGGACATCAGGTTCGAGTCGACTTAAGACGAGGGGCAGCAGGGCTTCAGGAGTCGAGGCTTCAAGGAGTAACCTCCTGTTTGCCTGGATGAGAAACCCTTCTTGGACTTGATGATCAAAAAATCTCAACAGACCATCAAAAAAGCCAAAGCAATTCAGAAGTCCACAGGGTTTGTAGTGAAGTTTTAATTGTGCCCAGGTCACCATTTCGCAACATTCTTCCAATGTTCCAAATCCACCGGGTAAGGTGATGAATCCCGCTGACAGATCTGCCATAAGGGTTTTTCGTTCATGCATGGTGTTCACGATATGCGTAGCTGTGAGATCCTGATGTAGGAGCTCCTTCTCCGCCAGATGCTTGGGAATGACTCCAATAACGGTCCCGCCCTCCTGTAGTACGGTTGAGGCCAGCACGCCCATCAGCCCAATATTCCCTCCACCGTAGACCAACCCCATTCCCTGTTGGACAAGCGCATGACCCAAACGCTGAGCCATGTCGGTAAATGCTGGTTGGTGTCCGAGGCGGGAGCCGCAGAAGACACAAATATATCGCATGGGACGGAGTGCTTATTTTCCGGTAATCGCAATCAGTCTGGTGGTTATGAGAAAAAGAGACGGTTCATGCGGAGTCAGGAGAAGCCGAGGAATCTCCAAAGTGCCAGAGTCCTTTCATTAGTTTGTAATAGGGAGAGCGGTCAATGAGTATGGATTAATTCGAGAGCCATTTAAGTGAATGCCCCAATGGAGATGGGGGCCCGTGGCTCTTCCGCTGGATCCGACTTTGCCTAAGGCTTCTCCTTTTTGAATCGTTTGGCCCGTGGTGACGTCAATCTCTGAGAGATGAAAGTACATGGAAAACAACCCTACCCCATGATCCAGAACCACACCCTTTCCAGAGAAGAAGTGATCGACTGTTTTCACGACGATACCTTTGTTAATGGCTTGGACCGGAGTGCCTTTTGGTGCTGCGATATCTTCTCCTGAATGAGGGTTTCGGGACTGACCATTAATGACTCGACGACTCCCAAACACTCCAGTGACTTTCCCATTCACAGGCTCAAGAAAAGGACCATCCCATAAAGGACTTGCCCCAACATTTTGAAAGGCCTCTGTTAATTCTCTTTTTTCTTGTTGGACGCGTTTTAATGTTTTAGCGTCAAGATCCACTGTATTTTTCGGCAGGGTCAGGTGTTGGATTGTATAGTCTTCTTTGAGGATGAGGACCGAGTAGCTGAGATGGTCTGACCCGGTATCGGAATTGACCGTAATACTTAATTCCTGTATCCCCGATGGATCTTCCATATCGATTCCCACAATGCCCGCAAAATTTGCATCGCCATGTGGGAAAAAGGGAATCTTCCGTTTGAGAAATTGACCACTCACTTTGGCCTGAGGTTGGGATATCGGAACGTTGATCCAGAGGACTTGGCCCTGTTTTCCGCTGACATGTCCATTGGCACCCGGTCTGTTCCGTTCCGCACTGGGAACGATCTGAATAGGGAAAATACTGGCCAGCAGCAGGCAAACGACAAACAGGATTTTCCAGGAATCCGAAGGAAGGGGTGGGGTCGATGTGCTCATCAGGGGTAGAGCCGATTATGAGGAACTTGGCTGAGCAATTCTTCTACACGCCGATTAAAAGGACAAAAGGGATCCATGCAGAGGATGGTTTCTTCCCAGTACCCGTTCAGTTTGAGATAAGTCCAATCCACAGTATACGACCGATTTTTTGCACGGGCAAATCTGATGAAATCTCCTCGTACTTTTGCGCGGGTGGTTTGAGGAGGAATCGTTTTGGCCTGTTCAATCGCGTCCTCATCGATCATTTTTCGAATGTGATTACGTTCAGCTAAAAGATGAAACAGGCTCCGTTGTCGGTTAATGTCATGATACTGCAAATCCATCATGCCTAAACGGGGGTCATCCCATCCGCAAGATTTTTTGGCCATGTAATTTTCGAGAAGCCATTGTTTGGTGATCCAGTCGATTTCGCGGACGAGTGACATGGGTGAGGTATTCAGCGCCTTCAACACTCGACCCCATTCATAATGCACCTCTGCCATGATTTTGTTGGGAGGTTGCAAGGCTAAATATTCACCGGCTCGTTCCCAGAATGTTTGCTGAATCTCCAATGCGGTCAGGCTGCTCCCATCTTCAAGCTTGACCGTTTTTTTCAGGTTGGGATCCCGAGAAATATCTCGAATCGCTTTAACAGGTTCTTCTAACTCAATATGAGGAATGGAAAAACCGTCTTCGATCATTGAGAGGACGATCATGGCTGTCCCCACCTTTAAGTAGGTGGAAAACTCAGACATATTGGAATCGCCGAGAATGATATGAAGTCGTCGGTATTTCTCGGCATCAGCATGAGGCTCGTCGCGTGTGTTGATAATGCTTCTGGAAGACGTCGTAGAAGAAGAGGTTTTTTCATGGATATGTTGCGCACGTTGGGAGATGAAATATTGAGATTTCCCGGATACTTTTAGTATTTTCCCGGCTCCCGAAAAAATTTGACGAGTGACGAAAAATGGGATGAGTTGTTCGCTGACTTTCCAGAAATCTACATCCCGGCGCATGAGGAAATTTTCATGGCAGCCATACGTGTTGCCGAGGGAATCCGTATTGTTCTTGAAGATGAAAATCTCGCCGGACAGTCCTTCTTCGCGCAAGCGCTCTTCGGCAATGGGCAGACAACTTTCCAAAATCCGCTCACCGGCTTTGTCGTGGATGATCAGATCAAGCAGATCGTCGCATTCGGGAGTGGAGTATTCTGGATGGCAGCCCGTGTCCTGGTAAAACCGCGCCCCATTGGTGAGGAAGGCATTGGATGGCCAGCTATTGGGGATGAGTCCCTCGAAAATATATCCGAGGATTTTTTCAATCGGGAGGTAGACTCGTCCATTCGGCGAAAATGTCAGGCCGTATTCACTCTCAAGGCCAACAATGCGTTTCATCATATCCGGCCCGTTTCTCTCCAGAGGCTTCCTGAAGTCTTATGGTGCCCTGCCCTTCACCGGCCGCCCCCTTCTCGCATAAAGGACCTACTCGCCAATCAATAGTCATTCTCCTTGAGTCCGGTCTTGCTCGATAGGGCTTCTTCAGCGTATCTCTCTTTCCCTTTCCGGGTTTTGAAAATGGATCTTGATTGAAAATATGGGCATGGATCCCATACTCAGAATACACCCAGAATAATTAATGATCAACTGAGTGAGAGGGAGGAACGCCAGAAGTGTTACAACAGAATTTGAGAAGCTTCGATGATGGGGACCCGGCGAAACCTTCTGCCTATTCGAGTGCGGTCCAGGAGTGCGACTTCTAAGCCTTCTAGATTTGATCGTGGATCAGCCCCCTGTTCAAAGGCATGTTGACAGAGTGTCAGGGCTTCTTTGAGAGACGGACAGGTTTGAGGGATTTCTTTTTTGAGCAGGGCCAAGATCGTTTCAGATCGTCCCCCAATGGCGGTGAATCTTCGTTCATCAACAATACTTCCGTCGAAAGAGATGCGGTATAATTCATTGCGCTCAGGCGTTTCGCCGACTTGAGCCAAGAGTAGTTCCACTTCGTAAGGTTTCATTTCCTGGCTAAAGAGCGTGCCGAGTATTTGTGAATAGCCATTGGCCAGGGATCGTGCCGTCACATCTTCGCGACTATACATCATGCCTTTGACGTCCGCATGTTGAATGCCGGCTTTCCGGAGATTCTCAAATTCGCTGTATCTCCCCGCACCGGAAAATGCGATGCTGTCATAGATCTCAGAAATTTTAAACAGAGAGGCGCTGGGGTTATCGGCGACAAACAGCACCCCATTCGAATACTCCATGGCGATGATCGATCGACCTTTGGCAATGCCTTTCTTGGCATACTCCGCCCGGTCCTGCATCATTTGTTCGGGTGAAACGTAATAGGGCAGGGCCACTGTTTAAGTCTCCTGTTTCTGGTTCACTAATGCTTCGCACAATGCCGCCAATTGGGTGTCTTCCACATCCCGAACTCCCTGGGGATCAACTAATTTGACGGTCGGGAAGATTCGTCGGATCAGGTCCGGTCCCCCGGTCCCGACATCCTCATCTGCGGCATTGATTAGGGCTCGAAGAGCCACTTTGACCGCGTCGCTTTCTGATAAATTTTTCCGGAAATATTCTTTAAGGGTCGATCGAGCATCTTTTCCGCCTGAGCCGACTGCATGAAATTCCGTGTCCTCGTACCGCCCTCCGGTAATGTCATATTTGAAGAGGCGCCCCACCTCCCGTTTGTGGTCATACCCGACAAATAGGGGAATCACTACGAGGCCATGCAAGACCATGGGGAAATTGGCCTTTACCATATGCCCAAGTCTGTTGGCTTTTCCTTCGCACGTTAAAGGTTGTCCGTCGAGTTTTTCATAATGTTCCAACTCGATTCGGAAGAGTTTGGCCATTTCCACGCAGGGTCCTGCGGCTCCGGCAATGGCCATGGCGGAATAGCCATCGGTTTGAAAGACCTTTTCCATTCGATTCGCGGCGATTTGAAATCCTTCGGTTGCGCGACGGTCTCCGGCGATGAGGACGCCATTATCATAGGTGAAGGCGAGAACTGTTGTGCCGTGTGGCCAGGGGAAATGATTGGAGGACATCAACGATGCGTCTGGTTGGCCTTGTTGGGGGAGTAAGCTTTCCCACCGCGCCATGGGGAGAAATTCGGGTCGTTGTGAGGTGAGGTATTGGTAAAAACTGGAACACGGGTCAGCTGAAAAGTTTGGAAAGGGGCTGTCTTTAGAATTCATGTGACCTCAAGGGTACCTTGCCGATTGGGTTTTCCGGTTCATTCAGGACTTCACGAGTCGGGATAATAACTGATCCACGGAGGTAATGTCCCTAAACAATTCTTGCGTGAGCTGTTGGGTGCCTCGATAAGGATCCATCAGTGGAATACGCTTAATAGTGGAATTTCCCGAATGAAGGAGGACGGACGTCCAGCTCATGCCGTACACCTGGCCTGCCAGATGTTTTAAGCATTGACCTCGAAAAAAAGCCCGTGTGAAAGCCGGTGCAGTCTGGCGAGCCCGTTCGACTTCCTGATCAAGAGTCAGACGTTCTATTTGGCCAGTTCGCTCCAGAGTATAGTACAGCCCTTTGGTTGGTCGCACGTCGTGATACTGTAAGTCCATCATAGCGACTCTGGGATCTTTCCAGGAGCAGTGTTTGCGATCCATGTAGGATTGAATCAATGCGTGCTTGGCGACCCAATCTACTTCCCGCCGAAGCTCGAAGGGATCCCGCTCTAAGATATCCAGGGTGGATTCCCAGCGGACAAGCACCTCTTTGGTAATTGGGGAGACCTCCCTGGTTCGATAAAAGTCATGGGCTGATTGCAAAAATGCACGCTGAATAGCGACGGCAGTGGTGTGTTGCCCATTCTGTAACGGAAGCGAAGTTTTCACGGTCAGATCTCGTGATACCGACTTGATGGCCTTGACGGGGTCGGTTAATTCAATATGAGGGAGGGAGCCTCGCTGTTCCAGCATTTCCATGATAATAGCCGTCGTGCCGACTTTTAAGAAGGTGGATACTTCGGACATATTGGCATCACCCACGATGACGTGAAGCCGTCGGTAGTCGGTTTGATGGGCATGGGGTTCATCCCGGGTATTAATGATGGGGCGGTGAACCATGGTATTAAGATCCAGAAGACATTCAAAAAAATCTGCCCGCTGTGAGATTTGATAGGAAACAGGATCTGTCCCGTTTTCTGCTCCGACTTTCCCTGCGCCACAAAAGATGGGGCGTGAAACAAAGAAGGGGAGTAGGACGTTGGCTACCTGTTCGAATGGGATCCGGCGGGACAAAATATAATTTTCGTGGTATCCGAAGCTGTTGCCTTTTCCGTCTGAGTTGTTGCGGTAGACCAGAAAGTTTTCCTCTTCCATACTGTGGTTCAGACGGGCCAGACATTCAGCCACAATGTGATCCCCGGCACGTTCATAGGCCACCACCTCACGGGGATTGCTACATTCGGGGGTGGAATATTCCGGGTGAGCCCCATCGACGTAGAGACGACCGGCATTCGGCAAGACTTTATTGAGTTGACGGTTATAGGTGGCGCTTGGTCGTTCGGGTTCGCCTTCGACCGGAAAACCTCGGGCATCCAAGAAGGGGTTTTCGTTTTCGTAATCCCATAGAGCGGTGGGAGCGGGGAGATGGGGACAGTGACTGATTAATCGAAGGGAATTCGCTACGGGGTCCGGGTACGCTGGGGAGCGAGAAATAATCCCGAATTCAGTTTCTGTTCCAAGAATTCGCAGCAAGGAGACCTCATGGAGAGCAGCTAGATATGGTTAAAAGTAATGACCCACGCTGATGGTTTCTATTTCTCGAGGCTCTGAATCCTCATCGGTGCATAAAGTGCGCACATGAACAATTTTTTCGCCTTTTTTGCCTGCTATTTTTGCCCAATCATCGGGGTGAGTGGTGTTGGGTAAATCTTCCTGTTCTTTGAATTCTTCACGAATGCCCCGCAGAAAGTCCTCGGGTTTGAGGCCTTTGGCTTCGCCGGAAATTGCGCGCTTGATGGCCAGTTTTTTCGCACGGGAGACCACACTTTCGATCAACGCGCCACTGGCAAAATCTTTGAAGTACACCGTTTCCTTTTCCCCATTGGCATAGGTGACTTCTAAAAATTGATTTTCTTCCGTCAAGGCATACATTGTCTCCACGGTGGTCTCGATAAGATGATTGATAAACGTCGATCGATCTGAGCCATGTTGGGTCAATTCAGCTTCCGAAAGGGGTAAGTCTGAGGTCAGGTATTTTCCGAGGATATCCTTTGCACTCTGTTTGTCGGGTCTGGGAATCTTAATTTTGATATCCAGACGCCCCGGTCTCAAAACCGCCGGATCAATGAGGTCTTGCCGGTTACTGGCACCGATGACGATGACGTCTCGAAGGCTTTCTACTCCATCAATTTCGGATAAGAATTGGGGAACGATGGTCGATTCCATGTCCGAGGAAATACCCGTCCCTCTAGTTCGGAACAAGGCATCCATCTCATCAAAAAAGACGATGACCGGATTGCCATGTGATGCCTTCTCCTTCGCTTTCGCAAACACTTCCCGAATTTGCCGTTCGGATTCGCCGACATATTTGTTCAATAACTCGGGTCCTTTTATGTGGAGGAAGTAACTGCGAACGTCTTTGCCCTTAAGGTGCCCGAGTTTTTTTGCGATGGAATTTGCGACAGCTTTGGCAATCAAGGTCTTCCCGCATCCCGGCGGTCCATACAAAAGAAGACCTTTGGGGGGTGATAAGCGGTGTTCCGCAAATAGCTCAGGATACAGAAACGGCAATTCAACAGCGTCTTTTACCTGCTCCAGTTCTTTGGTTAACCCACCAATTTGGTCATACTGAATATCTGGAACTTCCTCGATGACGAGTTCCTCCATTTCACCTTTGGGAAGTTTTTCGATGAGGTATCCGGATCGTGGTTCAAAGAGGAGGTGGTCGCCGACACTCAGGTTCTGTTGTTTCAGTAAATCAGAGATTTCCACCACTCGCTCGTCGTCTAGGCGAAGGCTGACGACTGCCCGCCCATCGTCCAGGAGATGTTTGAGATGGGCGATTTCGCCCTGTGGATCATACCCGCGTGCCTCTATTACGTTCAGACCTTCGTTCAAAATGACCTCTTGGCCTTTCTTCAGTGATTCTGGCGGAATAGAGGGATGAAGGTTGACTCGTAGCTTTCTGCCGCCCAGAGAGACATTCACGGTCCCGTCGGGATTGGTGTTATAGAAGAATGCAAAAGTTGAAGGAGGCGCCGTGAGTTTGTCGACTTCTTTTCGAAGCGCTTCGATTTGTGCTTTGGCTTCGTGCAGGGTAGAAACCAACTGCTCGTTTTTCTGCTGAGAAAGGTGCAGCTTCTGTCGAGATTCATGCAGTTGCTGCATTTCGAGTTCCATGGACTCAATCTCGGTTCGTAACTTTTCAATCTCACGTGTATGGTCGTCTGTTTTTCGGATTCCCATGGTTAAATCCTATCTGATTCGAAGTTTCTAATGAAACCGAAAGAACATATCTTGCTCTGAAAAAATCACCCGACTTGTCCCGTGGTTAAGTGGTAATAGGGAGATCCGTACTTTCCTTCTCTGGAAAGATCTTACCACCCAAAAAAAATTAGGGTCAACCGAACACGGGCGTTGTGACTGCCTAAATAAGTTGACAATTCAGGATAATCGTGCAAGTAGTTCCCGAGTGATCTCTGGAATGGAGAGGGATTGAAGAATGGAGGAAATGACGGCGACTCCGTAAGCCCCTGATGATAAGACGTCAGGAATTCTGATTGGGGTAATTCCTCCGATGGCATAGATGGGCAAGTGGATGGATCGGCTGGCTTCTTGAAGAATCTGTATTCCTAAGGGTGGCCCATATGCTCGTTTTGAAGGCGTATCAAAAATGGGACCAAGCACGATGAAGTCGGCCCCTTCCGCTTCCGCTACTCGGGCTTCCTCCACGGAATGCGTTGAGACGCCGATGAGGGGTCCGGTTTCTAATAGTCGACGAGCTACGGAAACGGGGAGACTGTCTGTCCGAAGATGCACGCCGTCGGCTCCCAGGGCAAGGACCAGGTCGATGCGATCATTCAATAAGACGATTCCTTGTTGGTGTTTGATGGGAGGGATGAGCTGCTGGCAGAGGGAAGTCAGATCTCGGGTCTTCAGATCTTTTTCGCGGATTTGCACCATCCGGACTCCGGCGTCTACCGCTTCAGTAATCACGGAAGAGAGGGGACGATGAAGAGTTTGATGCCGGTCGGTCAGAAGGTAGAGTCTGGGAAGAATGCGCGAGGTCATTCCTAATATGGGTTACAACATCCCCTCGATAGGGCTGCTGGCCGTTGCATATAATTTCCTGGGAATTCTTCCCGCCTTGTAAGCCAGTCGTCCGGCGTCAACGGCATACCGCATGGCCGTGGCCATCATCAACGGATCTTTGGCTCCGGCAATAGCCGTGTTCATTAACACGGCATCGGCTCCGTATTCCATGGCCAGGGCTGCGTCAGAAGCGGTGCCAACTCCGGCGTCAACGATGACGGGTACATTGACCGTTTCCATAATGATTTTGAGATTATACGGATTGCGAATACCTAGCCCTGAACCGATCGGTGCGGCGAGTGGCATCACGGCAGGGCATCCAATATCGGCTAACTTTTTGGCGACAATAGGGTCGTCATTGGTATACGGCAATACCACAAAGCCTTCGGCAATCAAAATTTTTGCGGCTTCAATGAGTCCTGCCGTATCAGGAAATAGCGTACGTTCATCTCCAATCACCTCTAGTTTCACTAAATCTGAAACTCCCGCAGCACGGGCCAGTCGTGAATAACGAACGGCATCTTCAACGGTATAACATCCTGCCGTGTTGGGTAAAATGGTATATTTTTTTGGATCAAGGTAGTCCAGTAAATTTTCTGATTTATTATCGGTAATGTTGACGCGGCGAACGGCAACCGTCACCACATCAGCCCCGGAAGCTTCAATGGCTTTTCGGGTTTCCTCAAAGTTTTGATATTTTCCTGTTCCGACCCAGAGCCGGGAGCGGAATGTTCGACCGGCAATGATTAACGGATCCTGATTCATCTCTTCCCCTTCAATCCCCTCATGTGTGAGAGCCGCCTCCAATAAAGCTTAATATTTCAACCTTGTCCCCATCGTGGAGATTCCAGTTGAGGAAATCTCCGCGGTCTAATATTGTCAGGTTGATTTCTACTGCGACTTGGTCGGAACGGAGATGAAGTGTTTCCAGAAGCTGTGCGACCGTCAAAGGATCCTCGGCCTCGCGTTGCTCTCCATTCACGACTATTTTCATGCGTATAGGTAAGAACGCAATGTCCAGTGGATTCCGGCCATGCAGGGATCCATCCTACGGGACTTGAGAAATTCTTGTCAATGAAAAGACCGAGAGTGCAGAAGGTAGGAGGTGGGTCTTGTGAGCCAATGAAGGCTTAATTTCATGACCTGGTTTTAAAGACCACATCTGACATAAAATGAATTTTGTACACAGTGGACTTATGAGGCGTGAGGGAACAAGCTTGTTTCACTGAGGCGGTCGTCATGGAGAAAAATATCAATCAGGATCTCATGGCTTTATTCTTGTCGATGGCAGGTTTGTTGGCCTCGAGAGGTGAAAATCCTTACAAGGTCAAAGCCTATCGCCGGGCTGCTGATTCGCTGAAGAGCCTCCAAGAGGATGTGACAGAGTTGGCGAATCGTGGCGAACTCCAAACCATTCCCGGTATTGGCAAGGAATTATCCATTAAAATCCAGGAATTCCTATCCACGGGGCGTATCCGTGCGTACGAAGAATTAAAAACTCCTCTTCCTGATTCAGTTCTGGATTGGGTCAATCTGCCGGGATTTTCGGAACCAACGGTCCACGATCTGGTTTTTCGATTGGGCATCACAACCTGGGAAGATCTGGAAGCCTTGGCTCAATCGCATTTACTGCAAACCCTTCCAGGTTTAGGGACTCGTGGTGAGGAAATCTTGACTGCCATTCAGAAGAAACGAGCTCTCTGTCAGGAGTCATAACCAGGGAAAGTAAGAGGAAGAAGCTTCTCCCATGGTTCCCGATGCACGCAATTCGCCTCACCAAGGAACACGAAAGGGATATGGAAACATATCAGGCATTCACCTCAGAAGGATGGTTAGGTAATGGCAATTTCTGCATTTGTTTTGATTGACACGACAGGGACCCACACCAAGAGTGCGTATAAAACACTTACACGCATTCAAGGTGTGAAATCTGTCTATCCGGTGACAGGTCCGTTTGATTTAATTGCCCATGTGGAAGCCGAAACGTTAGAGGAGCTGAACGACCTCATCATGGTTCGTCTTCGAAGTATTGATGGCGTCATGAAAACGAATACGGCAATTGTCCTCGACTTCTAATTTTTTCAACATCTTTTGACGGCCGCATTATGCGGCCGGTTTTAACTGCTTGAAAACTTTCCATGATTTCAACATTTCTACAGCCTTCAGTAACTGAAGGTCATCTGGAGGAATGGGCTGGGCTTGGTCCTGTGGAGCCTGGGGGGATGGAGGTTTGGTCGGAGAGGGTGCAGGAGCCTCCACAGCGCTCTCGTCTTTTTTCTCTTCCATGGATTCCTGTTTCGCCAACTGCACGGGTTTCGGATCAATGACAATGTCGGGTTGCACCCCGATAGAATGAATCGACTTGCCGTTTGGCGTAAAGTATTTCGCCGTGGTAAGCCGAAGGCCTGATCCATCGGAGAGAGGAAGAATGGTTTGGACAGACCCCTTTCCGAATGTTGTGGTGCCAATAACGACGGCTTTACCCCAATCCTGCATGGCTGCCGCCACAATTTCCGATGCGCTGGCAGAACCGTGGTTGACCAACACAATCATCGGATATTGATAATTCTTACTACCTGTCCGTGCGCGGTATTCATCCTTCTTGCCGTTGCGTCCTTGTATTGAGACGACGAGGCGGCCGGATTCCAGGAATTGTTCGGAGACACCCACAGCAGCGGTCAACAGACCACCGGGATTATTTCGTAGATCGAGAATCAAGCCCTGAATGTTTTTGGAAACGAGTTTTTCCAATTCCGTGGAAAGATCCTCGACTGTCGCTTCTTGAAATTGGCTCAATCGAACGTATCCAAGGTTGCCTTCCAGCAGCTTGGAGCGAACGCTTTGAATTTTAATGATATCGCGTTTAAGGTTGAAGATCAGTGGTTTTTCCAGTCCCTCACGTTCAATGGTTAATTCCACAGATGTGCCTCGGGCGCCTCGCATGTGTTGAACGGCTTCCATGAGAGTGAGATCTTTTGTCGGCTTGTCGTCAACTTTGATGATGGTGTCGCCGGGTTGGATGCCGGCTTCAAAGGCCGGCGTATCCTCAATGGGAGAGATCACGGTCAGGCGATTGTTTTTTACGCCGATTTGGATGCCAAGTCCTCCAAACTCTCCCTTCGTTTCAACCTGCATCTCTTTGAACATATCCGGAGTCATAAAAGATGAATGTGGATCCAGTCCGGCCAGCATGCCTCGGAGGGCACCCTGGACAAGGTCCTTGGTTTGGGTTTCTTCCACATAATGCTTTTTGACTTGCGAAAGCACTTCAGCGAAGACTTGCAATTCCTCGTAGGGTTCGCTGGCATATCCCGCCCGGTCTCCTCCTTTTCCAATTACAATCCCCACCAAAAGGATGGCGGTTAAGGTCAAACCAGAAATCACTACCGTCGATAATCTTTCATGTGACATGAGGCGTTCCTTCTTCCAATTGTTCAATTAAGGCTGCTTGACCAGCCATTTCAGGGGATCGATGGGGGTGGTGCCTTTACGCAATTCAAAATACAGGGTGTCTTCTTGTGTGACGCCTGTTTCGCCTGTTTCACCAATGACTTGCCCGTTTTTGACGGAGTGGCCTTCAGCCACTAAGAGCTTTGAGGCATGGGCGTAGAGAGAATAAAAGCCATTGGTATGGTCGACGATGATAACCAGACCGTATCCCTTGAGCCAGTCGGCATAGACGACGTTTCCCGATGAGACGGCGCGAATCGGACTCCCTTCCTGCGCGCTGATTTCTATGCCCTTTTTTGTCACAAAGGTATCAAACGTGGGATGTTTTTGCCGACCAAAATACGAAACCACTTTTCCTTCAACCGGCCAGAGGAGAGACCCAAGAGATGGGAGAGCTCCAGGTGGTTGGCGCATCCGGGATTGAGCCAATTGGAAGCGTTGGTCCAATTCTTTGAGAAGACTATCCACCTGTTCAGCTGATCGCTGAAGGTCTTCAACCATCCGTTCATGTGCGTCCTTTTCTTTGGAAAGACTGGCCAGGACGGAGCGTTTTTGACGTTTGAGGCCTGAAACTTTTTTGATGGTTTGTTGGGTTTCTCCCTGGAAGCGGAGGAGATCCTCGCGAGCTGCGGTCTGTTGTTCCTTGAGCTGTTGGAGATTCGAGAGGTCTTCCTGAAATTGTCGGACAAGTTGATGCTCCCGTTGGGCAACCCAGGAAAGATAATCCATCCGGTGTGAGGCTTCGGTAAAGGATTCGGCTGCGAAGAGCGTTTTTAAATATCCGGTGCGTCCCTCCACATATAATAACCGAAGTCTGGCGGAAATGGAGGATTGTCGAGTGTGAACGTCTTGCTCCCCTTCGGCAATCTTCGTACTCAGGTTCCCCAACTCCTGGTCTGTCACCTTAATCTGTTCATTGATGCGATTGCGTTCTTTCTTATGGTCGTAGAGCTGTCGATCCATTTTATCAATCGTTTTCAAGACCGACCCATGTTTTTTCTCAATCCGCTTTGTTTCTTTTTGTGTTTCGGCAATTTCCTGATTGAGCTTCTCCAACCGCAGGCGTTCCTGACTGATTTCATTTTTGATGGTTGAGGGGTCAGCGCCCCAACCAGCTTGGACCAAGAGAAGGGACAGTCCGATTGCGGGCACTCCTGTGTGGAAAATTAGTCTAACCGGTCTCATAGGCGAAATCGCAACGATCCATAGATGGTGGTCAGGGTCCCCAGGCACCCTAATAGGATGCCTCCTGCAATCAAAATGAGTGAAAGGGGAAGAGGGAAAAACTCCAATGCGGAGGAAAATCCCCCAAACACGCTCAATCCCTGGGTCTTATGCGTGAACAGTTCAAACCCGCCACGTAAGAATCCTAAGGCCATACCGGCTCCGGCAGCTCCTAAGATGGCTCCTTCGATGAGATAGGGAATACTAATAAAAAGACTCGTTGCCCCGATTAACCGCAAAATTTCAATTTCCTGCTGTCTGGTATGAAAAGCCAGTTGCACGGTAATCGCAATGATGGTGACGGACGCTAAGGCCAAAATGCTCCCAACCACTAATGCGCCGAACTCCATATAGGCGATGATGAGCGTCAGGCGCTCGATCCAATCTCGATTATACCGAACGCGATCGATATCGGGATGATGTTCGAGCCGATTGACCAGATTGGCAATCATATCTGTGGTTGGAGTCTTGGCGGCCATGGTCAAGACCAATGATGCGGGAAACGGGCTCTCGCCAAGGCCTTCCAGGAGATAGACTTCTTCGGGAAATTGTTCTTTGAATTCCGTTAACGCGTCTTGCTTTGAAATAAAGGTGAGGGAGTCCACGGTTGGATCAGTTTTGAGGCCCTGTTGTAAGTCACGAAGCTTGCCAGATTCAATGTCACTCTTGGGATAGACGATGATCTGAATAGTGTGTTGAACCTGTCCCAACAGATTATGGACGTTATGATAGAGGAGGAGAAAGATGCCAAAGCTGGTCAGCGTGAACGCCGTGGTGAGAATGCCAATCAGCGTGCTGGTCTGATGCGTGCGGAGGCTGGTATAGGCTTCACGGATAAAATACCAGAGCCGTTTCACGTATAGGCTCCTTGATCGGATACGAGATGTCCGCAATCCAGTCGGAGGATTCTGCCATTCAATTGCTCCACAACCTGTCGATTGTGCGTGGCCATCATGACGGTTGTTCCACGGGTATTAATAGCTTTAAATAATGCCGCAATTTCGGTGGTCAGTTGGGGATCTAAATTGCCTGTCGGTTCGTCTGCCAAAAGAATGATGGGACTGTTCACAATCGCGCGGGCGATACACACGCGTTGCTGCTCTCCGGCAGAGAGCACAGAGGCAATAGTGCTGAGTTTATGGTCCATGCCAACCGCACGAAGGGCTTCCAGGACCTTTCGTCGTGATTCGAAGGATGACAAGCCACGAATAATGAGTGGGAGAGCCACATTTTCGGAGACCGTCCGCTGTGGGAGCAGCTTGAAGTCCTGAAGAACATACCCCATGGTTCGTCGATGGTAGGGGATATCGGATCCTCCGAGCCTGGCAATGTTGCGATTTTGGACGAGGATTTGGCCTTCATCAGGGTGTTCTGCTCCAAAAATAAGCTTGAGTAAGGTGGATTTGCCGGCTCCGCTTGGCCCTGTGAGTAACACACATTCGCCTTTTTCGATTCGCAGGGAAATATCTGAGAGCGCAAGGCAGCCATCGTAGTATTTGGTGACGTGGAATAATTGAATCATGCTATGTCATTGCCTGGGACTACACATGGCTTATGATCTAGATCAAACCGGACCCTGGTTCTTTGGTGTAAGTAAACAACCTGAAGTAGCTGTCGACCGTTTATCTTCAGGAATTGGACCTTGTGTGGAGGCCAATCTCTTTAATTTACCATTGCCAGTCGGAGCTGGAAACCTCAAAAGCCTGTTCCAGGTGAGTTAATTTCGGAGAACCCTGGGTGGTTCCTGTAATCAGGATAACATCAAACCGGCAAACTTGGTTGCTGAGACCATGTTGAGAAAGGTAATACGACGCCAATTTAATGATTTGGCGTTTTTTGCGTGCATCAATGGCATAGGGGGCGCCCCCGAATTGATCGGTTCGTCGTCCCTTGACCTCAATAAACACGAGTGTGTCATGGTGTCGTGCAATGAGATCCAATTCTCCGCCACCTACTCGCAGATTTCGCTCAAGAATCCGGTACCCTTTTTTTCGAAGCCATTCCTCTGCTAATTCTTCCGCTGATCGCCCAAACTGCTGAGAGGGCGTCGTCATGTGAGCGAGGACACATTCAGACAGGCTTGGACAGGTCGGAAGCTTCGTCGATGTCCAGGGCAAGGGCCGTACTGATGTAATCGTCGGAGATGTTCCTGTGTGGGATACCCTTTGTGGAGGTGAAATTGATACTGAGGAAAGCGTTCGTGGTAGGTGATCATCATGCGATCTCTGGATACTTTGGCCAGGATGGATGCAGCGGCAATCGATCGGGAAAGCAGGTCGCCCTTGATGACCGGTCGTTGAGGGACAGAAACGGTAGGGAGGTGCAGGGCATCAAGGAGGAGATAATCAGGGGTAATGGCCAAGCGGGTGAGAGCCCGGCAGCAGGCCAATCGTGTGGCGCCCAGGATGTTCAGTTCGTCAATCTCCTGCTCTGATGCCAGTCCAATGGCCCAAGCGATGGCCCTGGTGGTAATGGCCTCATATAAGACCTCGCGTTGTTGTTCAGCCAGCAGCTTGGAGTCGTCGAGAAGGACCGGTGCCCAACGACGGGGAAGGATCACTATTGCGGCGACCACCGGCCCGGCCAAAGGACCGCGGCCAGCCTCATCCAGCCCTGCAATACGCCGATATCCACGAGCTCTGGCCGCTTGTTCAAAAAAGTCTGTCGGACCCGCACCCGTCAATGAGGGAGAGTCGGTTGGCAATGAAAGGTGAGCCCTTTCTCCTGCGTTATTCCGCTACTTCCGTGGGTTTCGATTCACCGGACTCAGGGACCTCCACTGCCGCAGCATTTTTCACGGTTTTGGGTGAACGCGAAAACTCCCGTTCTGAAATTTTAGCGGCTTTACCTTTTTTGTCTCGAAGGTAATAGAGCTTTGCCCGCCGGACTTGACCTTTTCTGATCACTTCGATGCCAGCCAGATTAGGAGAGTGAAGGGGAAAAATTCGCTCAACTCCGACGCCAAATGAAATCTTTCGAACGGTAAAATTCTCACACACTTTACGGCCTTTGCGGGCGATCACGAGTCCTTCAAACACCTGAATGCGTTCTTTGGCCTCTTCCTTCTTTTTTCCGTATTGCCGTTCTTCGACGACGCGCACTTTGACTCTGACCGTGTCACCTATTTCAAAAAACGGCACAGTTCCCTGTGCTAACGATTGCTCTAAACGCTCCAACAGATTCATGAGAGTCTCCCTCCTTCAAGGTCTCGTCGTACGACCGGACGTCGAGGTATAGTTGTGTTCAATCTCTTCCAATAACTGACGATCTTCACTGCTCCAAGTATGATGGTCTAATAAGTCTGGCCGTTTCAGCAGCGTCTGACGTAACGATTCCTTCCGGCGCCAGCGGCGAACCGCTTCATGGTTGCCGGACAGTAAAATGTCGGGAACCGACATCCCTCGAATTTCAACAGGTTTGGTGAAATGAGGAAAATCTAATAGGGATTCCACAAAAGACTCTCGTTGAGCCGAATGTGGATCACCAAGTACTCCAGGTATGAGACGCATGGCCGCATCAATCATCACGAGTGCAGCCAATTCACCACCTGTCAGCACATAATCCCCAAGGGAGATTTCTTCAACCCGTAAATGTGTCCGCACCCGTTCGTCAATTCCCTCATAGTGCCCACAAATAAATAGCAACGGGCGAGTATCCTGGCTGAAATCGTGCGCGAGGCCATGAGAAAACCGGATGCCCTGTGGCGAAGGGATAATGATGCGTATGTCATCCAGGTCCTCTGTTATCCGGTCAATGGCTTGAAAAATCGGTTCGGCCTTCATGACCATCCCGCCGCCGCCGCCATAGGGCGTATCATCGGCGGTCCGATGCGGATTATCGGTATAGTCTCGAAGGTTGTGAACGTTGAGCGTGAGCAACCCCTTATCCCGGGCGCGTTTCATGATGCTCTGTGAACTCACAGAGTGAATCAACTCAGGAAACAATGTCAAAACATCACAACGCATACGTGGCATCCCACCATTCACGTGAGGTTAACCGTAAAACCTTACCGGGGATATCTACCATGGCAATGGTTCGCCGACTGGCAGGGACCAGAATTTCACGATCCTCATTTCGAATCACAAACACATGATGTTGGGGATATTCCAACACTTCTTCTAATGTTCCTAAGGATTGTCCCTCTGCATCCTCAACCCTGAGACCGATTAATTCAAACTGATAAAACGTATCCGTGTCCCTGGGAAGGTTATGGTTTTCTGGAATCTTAATCCAGGCCCCTCGGTACAGGGCAGCGGTTTCCGGTGTCGAAAACGCTGAAAGTCCTAAAATCACCCCCTGGTTGATTTGCCGAACCGAGGTGACCAGGGTTTCCAGTGACCTCCCATCTGGAAGGGCCAGTGTCACCGTCTCTAATCCTTCAAACCGCCCAGGAACGTCCGACAGCGATTCAATACGGACTTCCCCACGGACGCCGAACGGTTTGAGAATTCGGCCAATGGTCACCATGGAAGACTGTGATGGCTCAGGAACATCCATAATTTAGCCAAAAGTCCTGTCGCATCCCCAAAAGACTCTTTGCTGGATGCCACAGGGCAACATCTCTCCCATTACCCTGATATGCCGAGACTATTTTGCTGGGACTTGCTTGGATTCCCGAAAGGCCTTCAAGATACCGGTTTGTCGTAATAATCCCCTGACGGAATCAGTGGGTTGAGCCCCATTTTGAAGCCAATTTAACACCCGATCTTCTTTAAATGACGCCTTATCGCTTTCCTTGAGGGGGTCATAGGTCCCAATGACCTCAAGGAACCGACCGTCTCGCGGCATGCGGGCATCGGCTGCCACTACTCGATAAAATGGCCGTTTATGCCGGCCCACGCGTGTAAGTCGCAAATGTACTGCCACTGGCAATCTCCTCTATCGTGAATATGAATGAATGAAAAAACTCAGGAGACTTTAAATTCTTACCGGGCATGGATAGCCCGGCGGATCAGCTTCCCGCGCTTTTTTCCTTTTCCCATCCCCATTTGCCCTCCGACCAGGGACTTCATCATGCGTCGGGCATCCAAAAATTGCTTAATGAGCCGATTGACCTCTGGAACGGATGTTCCGCTGCCTTTGGCCACACGCTTCTTGCGATTCCCATTTAAAATCGTATGATCCCGTCTTTCCCGCGGGGTCATCGAATCGATAATGGCCACAACCCGTTTCATTTCTTTTTCGGGCACTTGAGCATTCCCGGCAGCGCCGGAACCCATCATCGTTTTAATTTTTTGCCCGCCTGGGAGCATGTCTAGAATTTGATCGAATGACCCTAATTTATTCACCTGTTTGATCTGATCACGAAAATCTTCCAACGTGAGAGTATTACTCGACACCTTTTTTTGCAATGCGACCGCTTGTTCTTGCGAAAAGCTCTCCTGGGCTTTCTCAATCAAGGTCAGCACATCACCCATGCCGAGAATACGGGAGGCCATCCGGTCGGGATAAAAGGGCTCTAATGCATCAAGCTTTTCCCCGATACCGAGGAATTTAATAGGTTTGCCTGTCGCCGCGCGGATCGAGAGCACTGCTCCGCCGCGGGCATCGCCCTCGACTTTCGTTAAAATGACGCCAGTGAGACCGAGGGTCTGGTTAAAGCGTTCGGCGACAGAAACCGCTTCCTGGCCGGTCATGGAGTCGGCGATTAACAAAACTTCCTGTGGTTGAACCCCTGTCTGGATATCAACCAATTCCTGCATCAATTCTTCATCGATCTGCAATCGACCGCCGGTATCCAAGAGCACCACATCATATCCGTGTTCCCGTCCACGGGCGACTCCATCCAGACAGGTTTGTAGGGCCTGGGCGCCAGGTTGACCTTCGTTTGTCCCACGATGGACTGGAATATCCAGGTCAGTTCCCAGCGAGGCCAGCTGATCTCCTGCGGCAGGGCGACGGGGATCGGCTGCGACCAACAAGACCCGCTTGCCTTCAGTTTTAAAATAATTGGCGAGTTTCCCGGTAGTGGTGGTCTTTCCTGAGCCTTGCAATCCGACCATCATGATGACGGTAGGGGGTTGTGACGAGAGATGAAGGGCGCTTTGTTCATGTCCGAGAAGGTCCCGCATCTCCTCCCAGACCACTTTCACGACTTGATGGGCGGGTGTGAGACTTTTCAGGATTTCCTGACCAACGGCCTTTATCCGAACGTTCTCAATGAAATCCTTTACGATCTTGAAATTGACGTCGGCTTCCAGCAGGGCCAGGCGCACCTCTTTCAAGGCATCGTTAATGTTCTCTTCAGTTAGAACGGCCTGGCCGCGTAACTGCTTGAAAACTTTTTCGATTTTCTCTGTCAGCGTTGTAAACATGAAAAGGGATCCAATGGAAAATACACCATTTTAAGCAAACCCAAGACAATAGGGAAGAAACCCATCATCTGTCAAGAAAAATGACGTTCGAGAGATGGCATGATAGGCGGGCAATGCAACCCAAAGAAAGAATTTATAGCGTTTTTACTTTCAATGAAGACGTTTCAGAAATCCCTCGCCCTTACAAGGCTTGGTCCGAGGAGGAGCAAACGGACGGACGGGGTGAGGGTGAATGGTACATTTTGATGTTTATAGTCATTCCAAAAAACTTCCGGTGTGTTCGGAGCAAAGCCATGCCTGCTTCCACCCACACCTTACTTACTGGGAATGATGTGAATATACGAAAGATGCCGGGTTTCGGCCCGGCAGCCGAGGCCCTTTTGTTTCGGCAAAAGGCCCCAAAACCATTGACGCCCCGTCCGGCCGCATCGGATGAGACGAACGCAGGTCTCGGGAGGGCGGGCCAACTCGCTGTGCTCAAACAGGGCCCGCCTGTTGATGGGAGCGTTCGCCTCTGGGACCGGACGGCAGGAGTCGGAGAATGGAAGAAATAGAGACGACAGGGAATTCCATATTACAAGGTAATCTATACTGGCTCACCTCAAAGACAGGAATGCTTGGGAAATTATTTGGAATCACAATCTATAAGGAGGGAAATCTATCACGATATAGAACTCATTGGGAGGCGATACCATCCCTACGATTTAAAAATCAGGAGGAAGCCCGGATTGCAGTCTCACCGGGGCAAAGCCTTCGGTCAGGGGAGTGGCGTATTGGTCGTCGGTGCCGGCGGATTTAATGCCCCATTCTTTGGGTTTCACGAATTGCGTGCGGTCCACCACCACCGCATCGTCGGTTGTGCCAGGCATCAGTCGAGCGGTTTTGACCGCAAAGGCCACATAGCGGTCGCCAGACACCGTCAATTCTTTGCCCGTGATCTTTTTATAAACCACGCTCCCCTCAACTTCCACGGGCAGGTTCGCGGCAGCCCCCACCTTAAGAGAAGGAGCCACCTCTTTCCCCTCTTCTGCCACCACGTTTAGAGACTTGGCTCGAAATACTTCGTAGGCCACATAAGGAGTCAGACCACGCTTGTCCCATTCCCGCATTTTGGCCCGGAAAAACTGTGAATCCTTCCGGATCAAAAACTTTTCCAGACTCGCCACCTTGGGTGAAGGGTAAGCCCGTGTTCGGAAGGCCGATTTCATTGACGGCAAGCACGAGGAAGTCTTTGTGCCGGTCCTTCGAGATTGAAACGGTCTTATCAGCCTCTTCGGGCGGTGGCGAGCCTTGTCTGAATAGCGGCTTGGGAAAAATTTTGTCAAAAAATGTCTGAACGCATCCGGTCCGAACTCCCAGGCAGTTCAAGGCGATAGTCCCTACAAAGATCCGTTGATTGGACCACTGTGAAACTGCTTGTGTCTTTTGAGTATGAACTCTAGGCTGAAGTCGAGTCATCGGTTGGTTGGGATGCTTGATGGGTAATGGAACCGGCCCATTTAAAAGACATGTCCATATCATAAATTGATGGCAAGCTTTTTTAGAGGTGTGTTTGGGGTCCCTAGATGATGAACTGATATGATACAGTGGAGATGCTTTTTGTTTTTCTTGCAAGATGTCCTTTTTTTACTTCAAACCTTATAAAGTTCTATGCCTAAAGCTTTGAAAATTTCCTTGTTCGTGTTGTTCGGCCTGATGGTGTTCTATTCTCTGGTGGGTTTTCTGGTGGTTCCCTGGGCGATTACCACGAAGGTCCCTCCCAGACTATCGGAGCAACTTGGCCGGCCGGTGACGATCCAGGAAGCCCGGTTCAATCCATTTTTGTTTAAGCTGCAGATAAACGGGTTTGATATTCAGGAGCAGGATGGCTCACCTATGGTGGGGTTTGAGGAATTGTTTGTTAATTTTGATCCTGGTGTTTCCCTGGTGAACCGGGCTTATACCTTTGCGGAAATTCGGCTGGGGCTGCCGTATGGGTTGGCAATGGTTGGCCCGGACGGGTCCTTGAATCTGGCGGGCTTAGGCTCCTCCTCCGAGGTTCAGCCTGAAGAAAACCCCTCACAAGAATCCGAATCCTTGCCATCGGTCCGGATTGAACATTTCTCAATACAACAGGGTATGGTGGAATTTCGGGATCATTCGCGTCCGACCCCATTTGTGGCGCATCTTGTGCCAATCAATCTCACGCTGGATGACTTTAGTACGCAACAAGGTCAGGCTAATTCCTATACGCTGACGGCTGAACGTAGCGCAGGTGAGAAAATTACCTGGGAAGGGACGTTAGCTCTGGAACCATTTCAGTCCGAAGGCCGCCTGGTTTTTGAAGATTACCAATTGCCCAGACTGTGGACCTATGTACAGGATCAGGTTCGATTTCAGATTCCCCAAGGACAGGTGACCCTGAAAGGGCATTATCAAATGTCCACGACAAACCAGGGGGTCAATGTGCTGGTCGATGGAGCTAGTCTGACGATTCAGGATTTGCAAGTGCAGGAGAAAGGGACCATCACCCCCGTGATCACGATTCCCTTCTTTGAAGTCAACGGGGTCTCAGTCGATGTGGCCAGGCAGGACGTTCGGATTCCTTCCATAAGTTCTCGCGATGCTCTTTTTACCGGATGGGTCGGGAACGATGGCGTGGTTAATTATCAGGCGCTGTTTTCGCCTGTGGAATCAACAAGTCAGTCGGCCCCTGAACCGGAGCCTTCCCCAGCCAATCCGTGGAAAATGGTCATTGAAGATCTTGCCTTGGATAACTTCACGATTGATTTCGAGGATCGCC
This sequence comes from uncultured Nitrospira sp., assembly GCA_902500695.1. Lineage (GTDB taxonomy): Bacteria > Nitrospirota > Nitrospiria > Nitrospirales > UBA8639 > Nitrospira_E. Next base: position 23,674 of record CABVRQ010000048.1, read on the forward strand.
AGCCCGAGGAACCTGTCAAATTGCTAGTGGACACGCTTCATTTTCACACTTCGGACGTGTCCTTGGGTTTGGATCGTCCGCTTCCTGTCGATCTCTCCTTTCAGTTCAATGAAACCGGAAAGGCCAACTTGCAAGGGACGCTGGAGATAAATCCTTTGACGATCGACCTGGACGTATCCTTGACGGATATCGCTGTTCGGCCGTTTCAACCCTACATGGCTCCCTTTGTTCAATTCGATGTCGGGGATGGCGCGCTCACGTTGCGAGGAAAGACGCACTATCAGACGGGGACCAAGACTCAACCGATGGTGACTTTCCAGGGGGAAATGGGAGTGTCCCATTTTGCTCTTGACGATCCCATGCAGGCCACACCGTTCCTCACGTGGGATGCGTTTGTGCTGAAGGAGTTGAATCTTCAAGTTGAACCGACGTCCGTGAATCTTCTGGAAATCGGACTGACAAACCCGATGCTCGCATTGTTGATTGATGCGGAGGGAGGGATGAACCTCAAGCGGTTATTTTCACCACCAGGATCCGAATCTCAACAAGAGACGGTATCAGATGAAAATCCACCAGAACCGGAAACTTCCGGAGAGCCACCGACTCCGGTCAAAATTGGGTCCGTCACGCTCACCAATCTCCTGGCTCGCTTTACGGATCAATCAATTTCCCCCCATGTCGTCACGAAAATTGAGGGGCTGAGTGGAACCATTAAAGGGCTTTCTTCGGAGCAAGTAGCCAAAGCTGATGTCGACTTACAAGGGACGGTCGATAAATACGCCCCATTTAAGATTGCAGGGCAAATTAATCCCTTGAGTGAAGATGCCTATACGGATCTGACTGTCACGTTCAAAAATCTTGATCTCCCCACTGTCTCTCCCTATTCGGCCCATTATGTCGGGTATCCCATCACGAAGGGGAAGCTGTCGTTTGATCTCGGGTATACAGTTTCTGAAAAGACTCTGGTTGGTGCAAATAAAGTGTTAATTGACCAACTGACTATGGGTGAAAAGGTCGAGAGTCCTGATGCCATGTCGTTGCCGATTCCACTTGCCTTGGCCTTGCTCAAAGACCGTAAAGGACAGATCGATATTGATTTGCCGGTTCGGGGGAATTTGGACGATCCGGATTTTAGTTACGGAGGAGTGATCTGGAATGCCTTGGGGAATCTCCTGACGAAAGTTGCGACCTCTCCGTTTGCGATGGTCGGAGGATTGGTGGGTGGCAGCGGTGACGATCTTCAATATGTCGCCTTCCCAGCGGGGATTGCCCAGTTGTCTCCTTCTGAGCAGGAAAAGTTGAATTCGCTTGGGCAAGCGTTAGGTGATCGTCCTGCCTTGCGACTGGACATTGCCGGGGCCGCCGACCCTCAGGTCGATCGTCAGGGTTTGGCTTCAGCGCAATTGTGGAAACAACTGCAAAAGCGAAAATTTGTCCAGGGCTCCTCTTCTGCGACGAAGGGGGTGTCTCTCGAACAGATTGAACTGAGTTCTGAGGAGGAAGAACGCTTGCTTCAAGAGTTATATGTCGAACAGTTCGGTTCTCTATCGAACCCGACTTCTTCTTCTCCAGAAGGAAAGGCTCCGGACATTCCTTCACCGGAGCAGATGAAGTCCAAATTGCTTGAATCGATCAAGGTGGAAGACGAGCAGCTTCGCCTCCTGGCTCAGCAACGGGCTCAAGGCATTCGGGAGTTTCTCCTCCAGGAAGGGAAGGTGTCCGGTGATCGAGTGTTCTTACTCGAACCAAACTTAAGTCCTGTTACGGAAGAGCAAACAGTTCGGAGTCCTTTGGCCTTAGCCGCGAATTGAGTAACTTTCCAAGGATCTGCATTGTCAAAGTGTTAGCCGCGTTTTTTTGACCTAAGGTGAATCCGCTTCCCTGGCATATTCTCACTCTTCCTCATTTATATTCGATTGTGGGTATCCTCCTGGGGGTCTTCGTTGCCTTGTGGCTTGTGCATTCGCAAATGGGCAATGCCTCTTTAGCCGATGTGGGATTTTGCTTGGGATTTGGCCTTGTCGTTGTTTTTTGTGGAATAGAAGGGGAAGGTAGTCCTTGGCGCCGGATTCTGGTGGTAGGTATGGGAAGTGCCTATGCCTTCAGGCTGGGCTGGCACCTGTGGAAGAATCGAATTTGGGGAAAGACGGAAGATCCCCGGTATAAAACCCTTCGGGCGGTGCTAGGCAAATGGGAATCGGTCGGAATCCTTGGGTACTTCATTCTGCAAGTTCCTGCTTGTCTGTTCTTTGGGGGTCTCCTGTGCTGGATTATGGTTCATCCTGACCCGGCGGTAAGAGGATGGGACTTACTGGGCCTCGGGATTTTTTTTCTGGCCTTCTTCGGAGAGGCTCTCGCGGATATTCAACTTGAACGGTTCCGATCAGATCCGACGAATCAGGGCAAGGTCTTGCAGACCGGGTTGTGGCGGTATTCCCGTCATCCGAATTATTTTTTTGAAATTGTACAGTGGTGTGCCTATGTTCCGTTGGCAGTTGGATTGCCAGGGGCATGGATAGCTATTGTGTGGCCTTTGGTCATGTTGTCGGCGCTCTTATGGGTGACAGGAGTGCCTTTGGCCGAGGCTCAGGCTATGAACAGCCGGGGGGAAGGGTATCGTCTCTATCAACGAACCACGAACACATTGTTCCCCTGGCTGCCAAGATGAAACAGATCATAAAGAGGAGGGGATGTATGTTGCGAGAATCTCGAGCGGGCTTCAGCCACTGTTGGAGAAATTCAAGAGGACTTCTGCTTTTGGCCGGCCTTCTGGTTTTGATGACCTTGGCGAATGGTTGTGCATTTGTCCGGGGAGAAGTGGGTGAGCCGTTTCCCGAGGATCGGCTTCAGACGATTGAGAAAGGCATCACGAATCGCCAGGACGTGGCCCAACAGTTCGGTGCTCCTGATGACATTGTCCAGGCAAACGGTCATGAGATCTTTCACTACCGCCGTTTTGACAGCAAGTTGGGATGGTTGCTGTTTTTTTCCCGCCTCAATATTGGCAGTGATCATCTCTGGGTCTTTTTTAATCCCCAAGGAATAGTGGATGACGTGGTGTTTGGCAATCGGACCAAGAATGTGGAATTTCAAATCTGGCCGTTTGGGGAGTAGATTCGTGATGGTCGGGGTCGTTGGAAAAGTCGGAATACTTGGCCTCCTGGTGCTTCTTTCTCTGGCCGGCTGTGACTTTCGTCGTGTGGTGGTGAATGATCCATTGGTGGCCGACTCTCTCGAAGGGTTGGTGCCAGGGAAAAGTACGATTCAGGATGTGGCCAAGAAGTTAGGCGCCCCTGATGAAATTGAAGAAGGGGCAAGCGGGATGGTCTTTCGCTATCGATTTGGAGATAGCAAGACGATGCGGGTGAATTTCGGATGGATACTTCGTGTATTTTTGCCCGTCGCGCCATCCATGAATCTGGGAAGAGGGGAAGGAGTCACCTATATTTTACATGTGGCGTTGCGACCGGATCTGACCTTTGATCATTCAGTCATTCAGCCACCACCCGATACTCCCCAGTTCTGGTTTTGGCCGTTTTAACTGGCTTAGCGTGGATTTGGTCTTATGAGGAGAATTTCCAGACTTCTGCAGATCTCAGAGCCTTGCTTATCTGAACTCCATCTTGGCGAGCTCAAAAATGCCTATTGCCTATTAAGGGACTGGTGGTTTTCTTCCAAGCGGCGGAGATAGGGAATGAGGAATAACCCGGGCAGGGCAATTAAGGTACAGAGAAGAAAAAACCCTTCCCATCCCAACCAGGTGGCCAGGAATCCGGTGGTGGATCCGGCAAAGACGCGTGGAATCCCCATGAAACTGGTCAACAGGGCATATTGTGTGGCGGTAAAACGCTTATTGGTGAGGCTGGCCATAAAGGCCACGAAAGCGGTTTGTCCCAGTCCACTGGAAATGGTTTCAATGGCAATGACGGCAGTAAGAGTCGGGAGGTGATTGCCGGTATAGGCGAGAATGACAAACCCCGCTGTTGAAATCATTTGGAGGAAACCCAAAATAAACAGAGAAGGCACAATCCCCATGCGATAGACCACGAGACCCCCGATCAATCCTCCCGCCATCAACGCAATCATGCCAAAGACTTTGACGATCATCGCATAGTCTGTTTTCGAGACGCCGAGATCCACCATAAATGGAGAGAGCATTTCTGATGCCATACTATCGCCGACTTTATACAGCAGGATAAACAACAGCATCATGAGAGCGCCCGGACGGGAAAAAAATTCCAGAAACGGACCCGTGATGGCTTCCTGCCATGACGCTGGTGGGGGTGCGGGAATGGTGGGTTCCGGTGCAAACCATGTCGTGAGAATGCCAATACTCATCATGGCGCCCATGATGAAATAGACCGCATTCCAGGAAAGGCTTTCCTGATCTGCCAGGAATAAGGCCAACGCGCCAGCGGCCAACATCCCCAGGCGATAGCCATAAATAAACATTGAGGAGCCAATACCGAGTTCATCGTCAGAGAGGGATTCGCGGCGATAGGCATCCAGAACGATGTCCTGGCTGGCACTAAAAAACGCCACGAGGAGACACAGGACCGCGAGGGTTGGTAAATGCATTGCCGGTTGAGTCAACGCGAGGGAGGCAATGGTGATCATTAAAGCCACCTGAGTGCCCAGCATCCACCCTCGCCGTCTTCCCAGAGCAGAAGGCACGAGACGGTCCATAACCGGAGCCCAGAGAAATTTGAGCGTGTAGGGAAGGCCGACTAATCCGAAGAACCCGATGGTCGTTAAATCGAGCCCCTCTTCCCGCATCCAAAATTTGAGGGTAGAGCCAATGAGCAGGAGGGGAAGACCGGAAGAAAAGCCGGTCAAGAGCATGACCAGCATTTTGGGACTGACAAGAAGAAGACAGAAATGTTTGAGCCAATGACCTGGCTCGGTCTGCGTGGTCATACACCAGACCTTATCAAAGAAATGGGCTTAGGTCTTGTGAAGGCTGGAAGTGTGCGAGGAATGGGGATGCGGTCGTGCCAAGGATTCGATTAGTTTAAATTTGGATCAACCGGCATATGCGCATACATCGTATATTCATCTCCGAAGGATCGTAGGACCTCGCCCCATAAATCCTGTGAATCCTCATCAAAGACGAGGTGGGGTCTGGCAGGCATCGTGAGCCAGGAGCCACTTTCCATTTCTGACTCCAACTGCCCTGGTCCCCAGCCCGAATAGCCCATATACGCCCGAAAAGATTCGTGCTCACCGGGAACTTCAAGAATGCGCTCAAGCGTTTCCATATTCCCGCCGAGATACACGCCGTCAAGCACCGCATGGGTATCTTCAATTTCTTCATTCAGGCGGTACAACACGAGCAAACTGTTTTTTTGAACAGGTCCTCCGGCATACACGCGATGTTCCTGGCCTTCGAGCACTGGAACCTGTGGCAGGACCTCGGCAATATTCATCTCCGTCGGACGATTGACGACAACCCCCAGGGCGCCATCGGGTCCATGCTCACAAAGCAGCACAACGGTCTGGCGGAAATTGGGATCACGCAATGCTGGAGTGGCGATGAGGAAAACCCCTTTGCCTAACGGTGTGTCCATAGTCTAATCCTAACGTGCCATTCCTGATGCATCAAGGGGAGGACTTTAATGAACCGGTCCGGCCCCTCCACAAGTTTGGAGTAGCGTTGCCTGCGAACGTGGAATCAATGTCAACCTTCCCGAGAAGAGTAAAAAATCTCAGTGGATTAATGGCGGTAATCTTTAAATTCTTCTGTTGCATCATCCAGCTTCAAAAAGGTCCGCATCTGTTTCTTTAGCGTTTCCCGGGCATTTTCATCCCCTAAATTCAACTGATACTCATTGATCACCATGGTCTTTGTCCCACCCGGGCCAGCCCATTCATTCCAGCAGGTTTGACAGACTTTCTGCTTGACCTCTGCTTCCAGCTTCCCCATAAAGAGATTGTCCGTGATCGGGTCCGCGTCTTTATCGCATTTTCGGCAATGAATTTGCGCCATCTTTTCTCCTTTTGTAAGTGACAGGCTGAAAGTTTATCAGTATGGATATGCAAAACAATCAGGAATCCTAACACAGAAATCTTGGGTGGGAAAAGAAGTCCGAAAGGATTTCAATGCCCTGGTTTTTAATGTGCATTTCAGGTATGGATGTGGACCTCACATTTCAGTCTCCTTCAAGTCAGGAGGAGAAATAACCGGATGGGGAATTTGTGAGGCCTATGTCAAGATCGGAGAAGAGACAACATGTTACTCGCAGGAATTGATATTGGCACATTAACCTGCCGCTTGTTGGTGGCAGAAGTGAATCCACCAGGGGAGTTGACGATTGTTGATGGGGATCGGCGGATCCTACGGCTTGGGGAAGGGGTGGACCAACACAAACGTCTATCACAAGCCGCGATGGATCGCGTGGTGTCCACCCTCAAGGACTGGAAAGAAATGACCACGAAGTATCCGCTCAAGGGAGTCGTCGTCGTGGCGACCAGCGCAGTGCGGGAATCAGAGAATCGACAGGACTTTCTCGCCCGCGTCACTCAAGAAACCGGGTGGGAAGTGGAGATCTTAACGGGAGACGAGGAAGCCCGGCGAACCTTGTTGGGTATTCGTTTCGGCCTGCCTCCCGCCATTTCTAATTTTTGGGGATTGGATATTGGCGGTGGCAGTACCGAATGTATCCTGGCTCAAAACGGAAAGGCTCCCGCCGTCATTTCATTGGATCTGGGAGTGGTGCGCTTATTGGAAAGGGTGTTTCACCTGGATCCCCCCACGGACCAGGAGATTCACCAGGCTGAAGCCTATATTGATCAGGAATTGGCCAAGGTCTCTCAAGCCTTCGGGTCTATTGCAGGCATCCCGCTGGTCGGGACTGCCGGATCTGTCACCACACTCGCCGCTTTGGCTCAAGGACTTTCTCGATATGAGTCGGCGCGCGTCCACAATTATGAGTTAACATTATCGACCATCAAAGGGTTGGAGCAGGATCTCCTCACCAAAACCGGTCCGCAGCGCTTGGCCATGCCAGGCCTTGAACCCGGGCGGGAATATGTCATCGTGGCAGGCACAATGATTCTACGAAGAATCATGGAGACCTTCGGCTTTGACACGTGTCTGGTCAGCGACTTTGGTCTCCGCGAAGGGAT
>CABVRQ010000049.1 GCA_902500695.1 uncultured Nitrospira sp.
TCAATAGGGCTGTAGGGAGCCACGACTGTTTCGAATAACAGAATCTTCCAATCCGCCAAGGACAGCGTGTCTGCCATGGATCCGCCACGAATATTTCTGATGGATTCAGGCTCAAACGTCAATTCGTCGGCCTGATAACCGGCCGCCACAAACTGGATCATGAAGGTATGACTATCCCTGGGAAAATCAGCCAGCATCAACCGTTGCGATAACTTCCCTGTGTAGCGTTGATGATACATGACCGTTCCATCAGGCTGAACCTGTACAATTTCAGGCAATGAGTGCGGAATAACCCCTTGTTGGTTGGCAAGCAACAGCCTGGGATTCCACACTTCCGACAAGGGTATTTGGCGTATCGCCCCTTCGGGATTGGCTAAGCGCGCATCTTTCCAGCGAAGACGCAGATACACATTGGCTGTGAAGTTTTGGGCCGCATCATCAATGTCATCGATATCTACGACGAACACCATAAAATGTACGGTGGTCGGCCCTTTGAATTCCTCCGGGCGTTTGGCTGTGAGCTCTGCCTGGGCCGTCTCTTCCTGGGCGGCTTTTGCGGCCGCTTTCTGCAGTGTTGTTTCAGTGGCCTTCTGAACCGCCTTTTCCATAGCTTTTTGGGCCGCCTTCTCAACGACTTTCTCGACGCTTTTTTCTGCGGCTTTCTCGACCGCTTTTTCCGCAGCTTTTTCGGCGACCTTCTCCATGGTTTTTTCAGTGACCTTTTCGACTGCTTTTTCCGCAGCTTGTGTCGTTGCCTTTTCGATCACACTATCGGCACTGTCTTGAGCAAACATCACGGTTACCTCATGCACACACGTCAACATGGTGAGCAGAAAGCCCAGCACGCCTGATCGAACAACAACCGAATAGACAGCCATCAATGCAGCCATTCATTCTTTCCTTTCTTACCCCTGGGCATCATTCACCTTGCCATGCGATCGACTATATTAGAAACCAATGGAAATTTCCATTCCCAAAGCTTGCACAAAAAAGCCTACATTCCCCCTTGCAAGAAATTTCTAAAAGAGCGGGATGAGGCAAGAGGACGGAAAGAAAAGAAGAGGAGGGTTAGGCGGGTTTATCAGGAAACAAGATTTGAAACTGCATTTGTAGCGTCCAGTCCGGTGCCCGATCCGATTTTTCCAGAAAGTAAAATCCCTGGAGGTTGATGTTGATCGGATGTTTTTCTCCACGGAAAATCGCTTTTCCGACCCCGCCTCCAATGGGTACCGTCCAGCGATTCCGCCTGTCCTCCGCCTCCCAGTTCGCAGTGATCGACGGGGTCGAGGTTAAATACCAGCCATTGGAGAAATTGTAGTTGAGGAAGGCTCTGACCGAAAACAGGTTAACCTTGAGGCGCCGATCATCACCGGCAAACGACCAGATATTACTAAAAATGGCTCCTATCACCCAGGGATCCGGTAGGTTCACGATCGCGAGTGTAGGGCCGACGCTCCATTTCCCCGAACCCAGGCGATCATCCGTGGCGGTATTCAGCACAAACGTGGGCCCCACTCCCCCAATTAATTTGAACCGTCGCTTGGATTCGTCACGGGCAAAAAACCCCGTATACTGAATATTCCCCAGACCGGCAAGACTTCCCGTTTTATCTTCAAAGGCCGTGGCCGGATAATAGGGGATGGGAATCGTGAGCCGGTTGAGGAGTGCCCAGTCCCCGAACCGTCGTGTGGTGCTCGTCTCTAATTGGAAGTTATTAAAGAGATGGTTATTGCCCCCGGCCCCGAAAAATGTGGCGTTCGTAAACCCCACTCGCACCAGATCGGATACCGGGTTCTGCGCTTCTTCAGCAAGTTTTTTAATATCTTCCGCATGGGTCGGTTGACTCCAGAGGAATCCCAGGATCACACCCACCATGATCCAGCTTTGACAGGTTTGTTGAGAGGCCACCGCAGACTCCTTTGGGTCAACTAACAATCATGCATGTGATGAATCGTGTGGAATGATCAATGGGAGGGTTGTGCGGAATCATGAATCATGTGGTTTATTCGGGAGTGTAGCATGTGCCTTTGAGAAAGATCTCTTGTTTCCATGTGTCTATTCACGGCAATCGAAGGCCAACAAGGGTGGCACCTTCGAGTCCATGTGATAGAGAGCCACAGCTTGCGGATGTGATCACAGGGGGCGGTGGTGAGAATTCCATCGTCGGTGAAAGGATGATCGTTGTCTTTTGTAGGTATTTCCCCATATTCAGGAGAAAGTCTTGCCTTTTTCACAAGAGGCGATACCCCGACCAATGTCGACCCCTATTGGGTGGGTGGCACACAATTGTGTTCGCCGCGCCATTGGCACAGGCGATAGCGCAGAGTATCGGCCCAGTATTCAAATGATTCTTCGACGTCATTCCATTCTGACGTGACTCCTGACAAAGATTTTGCACCGCCCCGGCGATCGACAGCGGCGGCCAAAAGAGTCCCAAGTTCTATATCGGTAATTTTAGCTTCTATGCTGGCACTGCCAACAAATGTTCCGGTCCCGGTTGTGAGAGATTTTGTGCCAGAAATAACATATCCGGTTGGAAGGACACTGGAAATGGTATCTAACACCGTATTTGAGGCTTCAGCTTCTGTGAGTGCCACACTCAGGCGCATCACATTGGGGCCGGCCTCACGAACAACACGGTAATCCGCCAATAACGCATTCTGTATTTTGCCCATGAGGAGCGAGGTCAATCGAATGCGCTCTTCTCTCGGAATATCCCGAAGAGAAGATCCCTCTCCCAGCCAGAGTTGAACCGGGTCAATCATGACCTTGGTATAGTGTTTCCAATCTGCAATTGGGTTGACGTATCGCAAAAGGGCTTCACGGTCTCCCGCTCCTTTTTGAAGTATTGAATAATCATCGAGAAACCCCGATCTTCCGACAGTGTTTGCCTGTTGAGTTGTCGTACAAGCCGTCATGGCTACAAAAACTAGGGCCAGTAAAAAGCGTTCACCCATAGGCATGAATTGTCTCCTTTGTTTCGATAATTTGTTTAAATGATTGGAAAAACTGCAGAATGGAAATTTTTGTTCTTCCGTTTGTTCTCTCCCGGTGCTTAAGAAACAGGGCAAATTGTAGAAAGGCCATATGGGAAATTGCCCCTTGTGTAGAAACCCTTTGCAATACCATCGGGAATGGAAATAATAAAATAGCAGCTAGGGACCACGATCAGGGGAAATTGAGCCTGTGGTCTAAGCCCGAAATAAGCTCGTCGTCAATCCCGGTGGTTCGTAGTGGAGATCTGTTCGCCAAAAAGAACCGATAGACGTCCGATGAAGAATACCGGGTATAACAAATTATTTTGTCATCCCCGCCAGTTGATAGCTGGGATCCATTGGGGAAATGGGACAAAGGTTTTCGGTGGAACATATTGGGCATAAGGTGGAAGAAAAAAATCTGTGACCCCGGAAGTCCCAGATGGGAGATTTCGTTTTTGTCCTCAACATGGCCGCCATCCAGCAGACATTACTCGAATATATCGTCAAAATTTTAACAACCAGCCAGAACCCTTGTCCGTCGTATGTCCTGATCTTAACTGTAATCAATTATTGTATTCTATTCATCAAAAATACTCATAATGGCACTTCGGACATTGCACATGATAGGTTTCCAGTATATGACCACGATGATTCCAAAGCTTCAACAGCACTGGGGGCGAACTTTTTTTGCGCTGTTGACATCTGTTTTGTTTTTAATCCTTGTCTCTGAATTAGGGGCTTTTCAGGAGTCGGAGGATGATCGGTTCAACCCGAAGTTCTCTCAGGCTCTGAAAACGTGGACAGGTGATTGGGATGGCATGGTCACCCGCAATCAAATTCGGGTACTTGTTCCCTTTAGCAAAACCTATTACTTTTTGGACGGCGGCAGACAGCGTGGCCTCACATACGATCTTATGAAAATATTCGCCAAGCAGATGAACGAAGATTTGAAGCGAAAGATCGTGCAGATTCAGTTCATATTTATTCCCGTGAACCGTGACGAACTCATCCCGAATTTGCTCAATGGGGTAGGGGATATTGCCGCCGGTGCTCTCACAATTACACCCGAACGAAAGAAACTTGTTGATTTTTCCGACCCGCTTCTGACCAACGTTCGCGAGATAATCGTCACGGGGCCTGGCAGTCCCCCTCTCTCCAGCATCGATGATCTGGCCGGTAAGACCATTCATGTGCGGAAGTCCAGTAGTTTTTATGAACACCTTGTTCGCTTGAATGGCGAATTCAACATTGCCGGGAAACCGGGGATCACTCTTATTCCTGAAGAAGAGAACCTTGAAGACGAAGATCTTCTCGAAATGGTGAATGCCGGTTTATTACCGATGCTCGTCATGGACAGCCCCAAGGCCGAATTTTGGGCGAAAATTTTCAAACATATCCGCCTGCATCCGGACATTGCCGTCAATACAGACGGGGAGAGCGCTTGGGCCTTTCGCAAAAACAGTCCAAAGCTGAAAAGAGTGATCAACCGGTTTGTGAGTAAAAATAAAGAAGGTACCTTAATCGGAAATATGTTATTCACCCGATATTTAAAAAACACCAAATACGTTGACAATGCCTTGGGAACACAGGAACGCAAGAAATTTCAGAGTCTCATGCACGTATTTCAAAAAACTGCCGGACCATATGGATTTGATTGGGTGCTTGCCATGGCCCTTGGCTACCAGGAGTCCATGTTGGACCAACGGAAGCGAAGTGCTGCGGGCGCCATCGGTGTCATGCAACTCCTGCCCAGTACCGCTCGGGATCCAAACGTCAATATTCCCAATATCAACCAGCTTGAGCCGAACATTCAGGCCGGTGTCAAGTATTTACATTTTCTTCATGACCGGTATTTTAGGGACCCCGATATGAGCCTGTTGAACCAATGGCTCTTTGCGATAGCTTCATATAATGCGGGCCCTGCCAGGATCTCGAAGCTCCGGAATTTGGCGCCGTCAATGGGCTTGAATCCGAATCAGTGGTTTAAAAATGTAGAGATAGTGGCGGCGAAGCATATCGGTCGCGAGACGGTTCAATACGTGAGTAATATTTATAAATATTTTATTGCGTATCGCCTGATTCTGGAAAGAGAAAACAAGAAAACAACGGGGCATAATTAGGGTCTGTGTGGGGCACTAACCAGCATAGGCCTTCCTTGAGTGCGCGGTGGCCATCGATGAGCCGTTTGAGCCATTCGCCAATTTTTAGTCGTATCGGCCTTCAGGTTCAGAGCATTGGACCGATCATTGTTGTACCCGTTTTCAAAAAATGTCTCCTTCGTAAACTTCACCAGACGTTCTCAAACACCGGGTTTTGCCCATCTTCCCCTCGTCCTTCAATTTTCTGGAGGAAGGTATTTGACTATGATTGTGCAACAACGACGAAAAGCCGGCGTACTTTTTTGAGTCTTTTTGCAAAGGGGAATGGAAGTCGCGTCTATGATGAAAAGGGAATTACAGAATCGTCTTTTGCGTGCCGGCGATACTGACGAGTATGTAGGGAACAGAAAAACATGATGAATCCCCTGAATGGGATTGTCGAACCAGTGGATGCTGAGTTGAACAGTAAAGAGATGCCGCCAAGTTTAGGTTCGGAATTTTTCTCACAGTAATTTTCTGTTCTTCCCTTAATCCCGCGAACCCGGCTTGAGCACATTCTCCCCACAACAAAACCTGTGCTAAAAAGTTGAGTTTATGACAAAACAGGCCGGGGCCTTCTCACCTTAGATTCGGGTAACCCGTTGATCTTAGATGGCGATCCGATCCCGGGTTCTGCTTCCGGCCATCCATAGATCACCCCACTCCTGACGTTCACCTTGCGTACTGCCCCATATCTTAGGAACAAGGTTCTTTACCACGCCGGAAGGGGAAACTATACTGCCTGCCACACCTATGGCACCCTGGCCACTCTCATTCCGTTTCTTCGTTGTTCTCTGGCTTCACCGAATCCACGTGCGAGATGTTTTTGCCAGAATGGCCATGGGTCTGGCCATGGTCACATTGACATTATTGGGAACTGTGGCCATCAGTGAGGCCGATGTCGTTTTCCTCAAGAACGGCGACCGCGTGAGCGGGGACCTTATCACTCTGGAAGATACGGTTCTGACTATCGACACGGATTACGCCGACCTTGTCAAAATCGACTGGGATGATGTCGCGGGATTAACTTCCGACAGCCCCCTCTGGGTAGCGTTTCATGATGGGGCCATTATTCCGGATGATGTGGGGATTCGGGATGGAGATCGCCTGATTTTATTGGGACTTGAGCCGGGTGGCCCGATTCAACTGGATAAAATTAAAACGATTCATCTATTTGAGCTCTCCTACCGCGGCAATATTGGACTTGGTGGGAGTGCGACGTCAGGGAATACGTCTACCGAAACCATCAATGCCTTCGGGACATTGACCGTGGACAAAGGCTGGCACCGGTTTATTCTAGATGGGCGCGCGAATCGGGGCAAAGCCGATGGGGAAATCACCGCGCAAAACGCCGCACTCAATACCCGTTGGGACTACTTTTTGTCCAAACGCGCCTATATCCCGTTTATTAATTTTTTGGAATACGACAAATTCCAAAATCTCACTCTTCGCAGCACCTCCATTATCGGGGTCGGCTACGATATCCTTGATCGCCGATCCAACTTTCTCACATTGGCTGTCGGCCCGACGGTCGTCTATCAAAATTATACCTCTGAAGCGAGCTCGATCATCCCCGGTTTTTCATGGCAACCCCGATGGCAATTGGAATTTCTGGGAGGCGACTTGAAGATTTGGCATAATCACACCGGCACGCGAGACTTTACCCATGACAATGCTGTGCGATTGAATGCCTATCAGGGGATCAGTATCAAAGTCTACAAAGATCTATCCATACGTTTGGAATACAATGTGCGGTATAACTCCAAGCCTGTCGACGATCGGAAAACCACGGACTCGACCATTACCTTTGGCTTGAGCCTTGATTTATTGGGATAAACTTTGGATCCGATCCTCAAAGAGCCCAAATTCGGGCTGACCAACAACGAGGCGAACCACGGGGATGTCAGGGAGTACTATTTCTACCTCGACAACACGCCGACGCACCCGTACATGAAGTATCTGTAGCGAGAATATCCCCACTGCGAGCTTATCCATACCAATCGGAGACGGTCGCGGGAAGGGTTCGAGCACGAGTTGCTCGTTACCGGTGAGTCTGTTGATGACGATCATCGTCGTCCAGATCACCGCATGAAGGAACGGCCGGAGAATTCAGAGCGAACCGGCGGGGAGCCCGCCGATGAACAACACCGCGAATACGGTGCGCGTGATGTCCTGTATGCGGGTCGGGGAATTCATGAACGGAACCTCTTCCTTATTTCAACGACTGCTTCACACCCCATAGGAAGCCCCTCAATTTGATTTGGCTCCTGTTCATGGCTCAATTGGCCTGGATCGTGAGGAGCGGTGACGGAGCTTTTTCTCCTGTCTCGGCCAGGGTCATGAGGATGAGGAGGAACGTCAGCGTGACCTTCGAATGAAGATCACGGTTGTCGATCCAAAACCACAAGTCGTTGTAAGGAATCATGGCGAAGGCCTCGGCCGGCTTAGACGTACCGCTCAGGATCTGAATCAGCGGGGGCATGGGCTCCTGACCCTCTGGCGGAACCATGGCCTGTGGAAACACGCCATGCTCTCTCTGGTGTTCCTCCGGAACCTGGACGAACGAGGACAATTCGCGAAGGATCTGCATTCCCGAGCGGGTTTGGATCGCCAGGACGTTATCATTTTCCTGCATCGCGCCATAGACTATCCGAAAATCCGTCGCAGCCGGATTCAACCCGAGCATGCGTTTGAGGGCATCCCGCTGGGACTGAATTTCCGGTGGAATGGGTTTGAGAGGGAACGTCAATGCGAGGCCTCCGCCTTTCTTATCATCTTGATCATGCTCGGCGCGTAGGCCCACAGCACCGGAGTCCTGAATCTGCCGTAGGGACTTGAGCACTTTAACGAATTCAGGATCCGCCGGCCGCGGTCGTGCTCCACCCCTGGCGTTTGACAGTGCATTCATACTCTGCACAGAGATGTTGAGTAGAAAATCAATTGGATACCCGGACTCGACCAATTCGAAGAGCCGGATCGGCGGAATGGGAGTCATCAAGGTACGGATGAACTGAGACCCCGTCAGGGGTACGTAGGTGATAGTGGGCCGATCCGTGTACTGGCCCTGCGCGCCGAAGTTGAAGAAGTTGCTGGGGTGCCCCCAGGGAAATATGGTCGAGCCGGCCTGGACGGTGCTGACCAACTCGTAGCCGGTCACGATCTGGCCTATATCCACAAAAATCGGCGTGTCTCCGTAGCGGAGCTTGACGATATTGAGGAGGCTCTGTTGCTTCCAGGAGTTGGCCACAGCCTGTGTGAAGTCCATCCGGTCACGATCGAGCGTCAGCGCCCCGAAGCTCACGCAGCCTTGCAGGCACAACAGGGCTGCGACTGTGACCAACTGATGCAACCATTCGGAGCGGCGAGTGCTGTCGAAGTGTGCTCGCATCATCTTGATCCGGCCGCAGGAGCCCATCCAGGATTGCTGCTTTGCCTCTCGCGGGATGTTGAAAAAATCAGCCAACCTGCCTTGTTCTTTTGGTCTGTTCGGTTTGTTTGATTGAACAAAACTAACCAGATGAACCCTTCTCGCGAGTCTCGCTTTTCCCGCCAGTCTCGAGTGCAAATGAGCGTTTCCTCAACCTGCTAGACCGTCATGGACATTTAAAAGACACAGCGGTTCGTGTCTGTCAGCACTCGCGGCGGGCGTAATAGAAATAAGCGCCCACACTGATAAAATTCGTCACCACCGCGATGATATTCCAAAGAATCACCGGTCTTGAAACGATTAACAACCCGTAGTACACCCAGAGGATTTGGAACGCGCCCATAATGGCAGCCATCCTCGGATTCATGCCCTTGCTTGACCTCCGCCTGAGCATCCCGATTAAGTCGGGCAGGGCGGCAAAGGTCGTTCCTAACCCCGCCACAAAGCCGATGATTTCAGACCGTCGAAAGCTAGGGAGTAACAGACTTTCCGTATCCGGTATGGCTAATTCTCCACAGCCCGCAAGGATGAACGCGCTGAAAAGGAAGCAAAGGACCTGCAGCCTCGTTGGAAATACCATGGTTGCCTCTATGGTAGTCAGGTGCTGTCTTTTGCTCCAGAATGATTGGCTCAATTCCGTCTCCGTTAGAGCCGCTACTTTACCACCCCCCATGCCTCCACGATCAAGTTCCGAAGCTCACCTCGAAGACGTGATAACCCCAGCCCGGCAGGTCGAGATAGAGGCCTCGTGAGAGGAGATCGTTTCCCTCGTGATCGTAGGAAGCGTCCCCCATCTGGTCCTTGAGCCGTACGGTGCGGCCGGCCAGATTCGGAAACGGAAGATGAACATAACACTGGCTCTGGTTTCCGGCAAAGTTGACGACGATCAGTTGCCGCTGACCGTCCCCCGCCTGCCAGGACCAGGCCATGAATCCATCCCAGGTCCCGTTGCCATCCCACGCCGGCGCGCAGTCGAGCAATTGCCACTCGCCGTCTCGAACGGCCGGTAGCCTGAGCACTGCCAGGAGGCGCTCGTAGAACTGGTGGAGCACGTTGTCGGTTGGCTCATTCGGCGCGCGGACCAGATGCGGCGAGATCCGCTTTTTTCGGCCTTCGAACTGTCCCTGATGAAAGAATCGCAGGCCAGGCGAGAGGAATGTCAGGACGGCTGCGGCCTGGTGCACTTCCGGAGAAAACGTGGCCGCGGCCCGTGGCTCGTCGTGGTTTTCCAGGAACCGTGCCATTTTGTTCTGGTAGCCGAGGTCGGCGCGCAAATGGTCGCGCACCGGTCTTGCGTGGCCCTCGCGCAGGCGATCATACAGCCGTTTGTCATAGGTATAGTCGAATCCCTGCTGCTGCAGCGTCCATTCCCGGTCCCAGTAGACCTCGGCCATGAAGCAGAAGCCTGGAGATTTTTCCCGCACTCGCTGAGTCGCCTTGGGCCAGAAGAGCTCGGCCTGGAGCCCCCAGGTCTGTTCGAAGACATCGGGGAGGACCAGCATGGCCATGTCGCAGCGCACGCCGTCACATTGCCCGGCGATTTTGATCAGTTCTCCGATCATCGCTTCCTGCGTGGCGGGATTGCCATAGTTGAGCTGCAGCGTGTCCGGCCAGCCGGAGAAGTACGGATCGCGTCCGTAGGCGAGCAGCAGGTCGCCGCCTTTGCGCCTGGCCCAGGTATAATTCTGCGGCGCGCGCGCCAGATCGACTTCGCTTCCGGCGATGTAATACTCGGGATGCGCTTCCACCCAGGGGTGATCCAGACCGGTATGATTGGGAACGAAGTCGAGCAACAGCTTCAGGCCCCGCTTGCGGAGCCGTTGGCGGAGTCGGGCCAGCGCGGCATCGCCTCCCAGATCGCGATGCACGGTATAGCCGGTGATCGCAAATCCGGAACCGGCAATATCGTCCTCACGCAGATCCGGCAGCGTTTCTTCGAACTCCCTTCGCCATTCGTGATGGCTACGCGACACCCGTTGTCCCGCCGGCCCGATCTGCCAGACGCTGAGGAACCAGATCCAGTCGAATCCCATCTTTGCCAGACGGTCCAGCTCGGCGTCCGGAATGTCGTCGAGTGTCGCCGGCCGCTTGAGAGAGGTGGACAGTTCCGTCAACCAGACGCGCGTGTTGATTTGATAGAGCGAAGGAGAGATCGGTGTGGTCATGCTTTTTTCCCCTTGCCGCGAATGGGTTGTTGTTGACCGACAGGCGCCGCCGCGCCTCCCGCCAGACCGGCCTGCATCTTAATAAATTCCTTGATGCCGCCTTCCAACACCTGCTTGGGATCCAGCATGCCGAAGGTCAGGATCAGCTTGGCCACCATACCTGTCCAGCCGGTCTGATGGCTGGCGCCAAGGCCCGCTCCATTGTCGCCGTGGAAATACTCGTAAAAGAGGAGATGGTCCCGCCAGTGGGGATCCTCTTGGAACTTTTGAGTGCCGCCGTTCACAGGCCGGTGCCCGCTGCTGTCGCGAAGGAAGATCCGTGCGAGCCGGTCCGCGATCTCTTTGGCGACCTCGAAGAGGTTCATCATGTGCCCGGACCCGGTGGGACACTCGATTTTGAAGTTGTCCCCATAATAGGCGTAGAACATCATCAGTGAACGAATGATCAGGACGTTGACGGGCACCCAGATTGGTCCCCGCCAGTTGGAGTTTCCGCCGAACATGCCGCTGTTCGACTCCCCCGGCAGGTAATCCACCCGGTATTCCTGACCACCTGCTTGGAAAATATACGGGTGTTCCTTGTGGAATTTAGAGAGCGACCTGATGCCGTAGGAGCTCAGGAACTCATTCTCATCGAGCAGCTTGGTGAGAATCCGTCTGAGGCGTTCCTGATTGACCAGGGCCATGATGCCTCGATCGCCCACCCCGCGATGCTCCGGTCCAGTGGTGTGAATGGCTGAGAGCAACTCCGGCATTTTCTTCATGCGTGCCATGTACGATGCCGTTGTTTTGGGGATCAGGTCGCGTTGCCAGGGCTCGATGATGGTCGTGGCGCAAAGCGGCAGCAACCCGACCATGGAGCGGACCTTGAGCCGTGTGGCCGTGCCATCCGGTAGGCGAAGTACGTCGTAATAGAACCCGTCCTCCTCATCCCACATGCCATCGCCGCCAGGCTTGTTCATGGCCGCCGCGATCCAGATGAAGTGTTCGGCGTACTTCGCGGCCATCTCATCGTAGTCAGGATCGTGCGCGGCTAATTCGATGGCGAGGTCCGTCATGTTCTGGCTGAACAGCGCCATCCAGGCCGTGCCGTCCGCCTGTTCCAGATGGCCTCCCGTCGGCAAGGGGGCGCTCCGGTCGAAGATGCCGATGTTGTCCAGTCCGAGAAAACCTCCCTCGAACACATTCTTGCCGAGCCGGTCCTTCCGGTTGACCCACCAGGTGAAGTTTAAGGACAGCCTCGCAAATGCCGACTTGAGAAATGCGACATCCCCCTCAGCACCGAGGGCGCTGCTCAGACGGTGGTTAAATAATGTGGCCCAGGCATGCACCGGCGGATTCACATCGCTGAAATTCCATTCATAGGCCGGGATCTGACCATTGGGATGGAGATAGTGCTGGCTGAGCATCAGGCTGAGCTGGTCCTTCGCGAAGTCCGGGTCCACAGCCGAGAGCGCCACGGTATGGAACGCGAGATCCCAGGCGGCATACCAGGGGTATTCCCACTTGTCGGGCATGGAGATGATGTCGTCGTTGATCATGTGGAACCACTCGCGATTCCGGCTTGCTTGTTGGTGATTCCGATTCAAGGGATGGGCGTGATGCTCATCCAGCCACTGGTCGGCGTCGAAGTAGTAGTACTGTTTGCTCCAGAGCATCCCCGCGAGTGCCTGGCGCATGACGCTGGCACGGTCGGGATCGGCCTTGATGGCAGGCGGGGTGATGGCACCATAGAACTCGTCTGCTTCCTTCTGTCGTGCCTTCACCACTGCATCGAATGTGCCGAACGGCTCGCGCAGCTGGCTTGGCGCCGACCCGCTTAGACGGAGCCGGATCACCTCTGTCGCGCCAGGACCGACGGTGAGTTGATAATGCGGGGAGGCTTTCGTGCCGACGGCATCCGGATTCACCGCATCCTTCTGTCCATGGATGATGTAATTATTGATGCCATCCTTCACATAGGGGCTCCGGTTTTCCGTGCCGAAGATCCGGGCCTGGTTGGTTTCGTTCTCGGTGAACAGCAGAGGCACAGCGCCGTCGCAGTAGAGGTAGGAGTCGGTCAGGGACTCATTGAACAGCGGGTCGGTATGGTGCGCGTGGATCACGCGGTGTTTCGCTCCCTTGAGCGACCGGAGTTCAGGCTTCGCTCCGCCGCCTGGCCAGGACCACGTGTTGCGGAACCACAGGGTCGGCAACAGATGGAGAGAGACGGCCTCCTTTCCCCGGTTGCAGACGCTGATCTGGATGCAGATGTCGTCGGGGGAGTCCTTCGCGTATTCCACGAACACGTCGCAGTAACGGTCGTCGTTGAAGACGCCCGTATCCAGCAATTCGTACTCCATCTCCTCCTTGTTGCGCCCCCGATTGGTGTCGACGAGATCGGCATAGGGATAGGCCGCGTGCGGGTACTTGTACAGATACTTCATGTACGAATGGGTCGGCGTGCTGTCGAGATAGAAATAGTATTCTTTGACGTCCTCCCCGTGGTTGCCCTGGCTGTTGGTCAGGCCGAAGAGCCGTTCCTTGAGAATCGGGTCCTTGCCGTTCCAGAGAGCCAGCGCAAAACACAAGACCTGGTGGGAATCGGAAATCCCGCCGATTCCATCCTCCCCCCAGCGATAGGCCCGTGACCGGGACTGGTCGTGGGTGAAATATTCCCACGCGTCGCCGTTGCTACTGTAGTCCTCGCGGACCGTCCCCCATTGGCGTTCACTCAGGTACGGACCCCAGTGCTTCCATTTGGCACCATCTTCACGTAATCGAATGTGTTCGGCAGATCGCGACATGTCATGCTCCTTCTTCTTCTTTGGTAACGGGAACTGAATGAGTTTTCGAGCGGGCTGCCAGGAGCCCTGGTTATCCATTTTTACGGCAAATCTAGGATTTTTCCTGATATCGGCAGGGGCTCAGCCACCCTGCTTCACCTCCTCGCGCGCCTTTTTCTGCGCGTCCTGGATGTCGAGCATCAGCTTGTGGGCGACGTCGTACTTGACGATGTTGCGCACGTACGTCGACGTCTCAATGCCGATCTTCTGGGCGGTGACGAGTTCCACGTGGTTCATCCATATGTCCGGATGTCCGGATCGAGGCCGCGCTTCTCAGCTTCCTTGCGCATGCGCGCGATCCTGCCCGGCCCGGCGTTGTAGGGCCTGTTGAAAAAAGCCACCAGCCGCGTTCCCTGCCTTCGCCGGAGCGGCTTCGCGCAGGCAGGTCGCCATTTTCTCGTGCTCACGTACTCCGTGTACGCGTCGCGCGCAAAAATGGCTGTGGCCTTGCTGGACGGACTTTTTTGAACCGGCCCGAAGACACTGGCATTCCAGATGATCATGGGCGTATTTGCCTATGGGAAACCGTATTATTCAATACTCCCTTGTAGGACGCGAAGGCGAAGGGTGAGCGGTCCCACTCGCTGAACTTGGCGTCGGTGAAGAACCTGGTCATGAGCCGGTACATGTACTTCGTGCCGTCGTGGATGTTGGGCTCGGCGAGCGTGATATCGCCCACCTTCAGCTTTGTACCCGTGGCGGGCATGAGCTGCATGATCCCGATGGTCCCCACTCCGCTCTTGGCCTCCTGGTTAAGCCCGACTCCTGGTAGCCCTGCGCAGCGAGCATCAGGGGATCGAAGCCGTACTGCTCGCCGTACTGTCTGAATAGGGCGAGCGTGCTCTCGAATCGATGATACTCCTCCGAGCCCGTCGGGTCCTTGAGCGGCTTGATGCGCTTGTTATATTGCGCCAACCGGGCGGCGGTCGGATTCACCTTCTTGACGGCGTTGAGGTAGGTCTCGCCGAGGATCTTGCGCAGCCCAGGGCTGTCTTTGCGGATTACCCATCCCCATTGGTCGCCAGAACGCACCACGGCGCCCTCGTTGATCTTGATCTTCGGCAGCACCGGCGCCCACATCTTGGCCAACAAGTCGTTGACGACGATCGTCTGCAGCACGCCGGCGTCGAGCATCTCCATCATGTCCTCGTCCTCGAGCGCATCGGGCACGAGCACGAGGGTGACGGCCGGCTTGCCTTCCTTTTTGAGGCGGTCGTTAAGGGCCACGAGGCTCTCGTAGAAGCTTGACGACTTGCGCACATGCACGGTCTTGCCGGCGAGGTCGTTCGCGCTGTCGATTGGCGGCGACTTAGTCCCGGTCAGGACGACCTCGGAGACAGACATCTGATCTGGTGGCACGAAAAAGTCGACGATTTTCCTGCGCTCGGCGGTGGCCGTCAGGGCGCCGGTCGCAATGTCCCCGAGCCCGTCGACGACATTCTGCAGGAGCTTGTCCCGCATGGTCGGGATGATAACCTCGGTGATCGGCCGTTTGCCGAGTTGCTTCCGGTACTTCTGGTTGATAGCGCGCTCGAAGTCGCTGACGAAGTCGGCGGTGATGCCACGCACGCGGCCCTTGTCGTTAAAATAGAGCGTGCGGCTGTAGGGTACCAGCACGCGGATCGCACGGCGCTCAACCATGGCGTCGAAGTCCCCCGAAAATTCCCTGGACGGGAAGGGCAGGGCGCGGGGCTTCATTGGAGCGGCTGGCGGCTCGGCAGCGAACGTCCTCGTGGCGAAGAGCGGCGAGACGGCGGCGAGACGAAGAGACTTCAATGGGGGGACTCTTCTCTGTGCGGTATGTTGTCCTCCAATTATCTCTGAATATCAAAAAAGCTGTTCAATTTTGGTCGATCTCACCCTCATCATGACGGGATCTGGGATCTGCCACTGCCGGCGGTCACCGCTTCGGAGCCTCGGATCAGGATAAAGGCGATGATATACATCATCATTAGCAGTGTACATCGCCGGTCATCTGCTACGCCAAGTCTACGATCCACCCACGGGGTAGGCGGTTGCCCCACCATGTCCGCAAGTGAAATGTCTTCGGGTTTGCCGACACCCTGCTGCAGGGTCACGGGTAAAGGCTCCGCACCTGCGGAATCTCTCTCTGCTGCCTGGCCAAGGCTTTGTCATGACTCCCTCTTGTTTTTCATTTATGGACTCTTGATGTTGCACCCATACGATCCAGAAAAATCTTGATCGCTTTTTTTAAATTTCATATCCTCGGCAAAAATATTCTTCGCGATGTAAATGGTTCTTTTTTAGAAGAGTATTATACAATAATCTTTCTCCCTATTTCTTGCCATCATTCGACACAAAATTCCTGGTGGACCATGTTTCCTTCCCAATTTACCCATCGATTTGGTGAGAGGCTGTCCTTCCTCATTCATAACAACTTCACAGGGTACCCTCAGCTTGCTGAGCGAGCACGTTCATGGCTCTATGGGCAAACGGAGCAAGATTTCGCTTCAATTCCTTTTTTTTCGCATAGGCACACGTGAGTTGAACTTTTCTTGGAGACCAGCGGGTTAACTTGACGGGCTCAAGTCTCCAAACATGACTTTCAGGCATTTCCCCTCTATGTCCCCAGGCATTGTTTCTAGGAGGAATTGTGACAGGTGGCCATCACGTCTCTGCCGGTTTTTGACCAACGCTCTGGATGCGATCCCGACCAATATGATCATTCTCTTGATTGAAGAGGGCAATTGCTGTCCGTAAGCCTGCTGCGGTCGTGGGTGAGTCGCGAGTGAGGCGCATTCGTGACAACGACACTGATGATCAATTCGGATACCCATGGCTGCCCGCGTTGCGGCTTTCCTCAGGCGCAACCATGTGGACGGCTTTTTGGGTGATACGGCTCCTTCAGAGAGGGGCTTGGCCTGGCGGAAACAGATTCGGTCTGATCCGGTTTGTTTACTTAATCCACCCCTGTTGCTGGAATCTCGGTCTGAGTTTGTCCGCGATTTCCTTGGCCGTCGCCTTGGCTCGGCCCTCAATCTTACTGCTGCCGCTATATTCCCCATACGCTTTCGCCCCGGTCCCAACGATGAGGCCCACCGGGTTTCCGGTGGCAATCAAGCCGGCTATCCCCACTGCGCTGCCAGGGGTTTTGCTTCCGCCGGACTGTGAGGTGCCGGATCCGAGTTTTCGTAGCCCCTGAGCCGTCACCTGGAAGCCTTCGGCCGCGACACTCAATTCGGATCCCCCTGAGCCAAATCCCACTGCGACCCGTTTGGTGGCATCTCCCTCGTCGAACGAAAGGAGATAGCCCCGGATCACAATGTCGTTGATCTCGGGTTTTGTGCCACTTGAAACCCGCACTCCCGGCATTCCCATGCCGCGGATCTCCTCGACTAAGTCCGACGCAAGTTCGGCGCCTACCTTACGGCCGGTCTCGATCTCCTCAGGGGTTTGGGGCGTTGGGTGATCGGCATGCTGCCCGGCGAGCGCGGAGTCGGCCGGAATCTCGGCGGGCGTGGCGGCAAAGTCGTGCACCCAGATGTGACCGGGCCGAGGAAGCTTTTCGCCTACGGCCTCAGGCTGATTGGTGGACTTGGTTGAGGCGCATCCGGCAACGATGACCAGTACGAACAGACATGAGAAAATACGGATACAAGACTTCATTGTGAATCTCCTATGATGAAGTGGTGGGGGTGGAGTTGCTTCCTGCAGGCTGTCGAGTTTTCAGAGGAAGGAATATAGAACACCGATTTTCCAAGTGATCAGCGGTTCATCGAGGAGCGCATCATCCTATTTTTAGATTCCCCGGTCAACTGCCATGTCAATCGCCTCGGTCTTGGTTTCGGGCGTCCGGTCCACCTGAAGCATTCAATCGATGCAAGCCATGTTGTCGGTAAATAAGAAAGGAATTTTCCCTAACCATTTTGGCATCTCTCGAAGCTGGGCCTGGGAAATTCCGAACAGGATTGGCACCTACTATTATCTCTTTGTATCAGTGTTCCAAGGTTCGCTTGAGCATCATTTTCATCTCCAAGAGATTATGTTTGCAATGTTCTTTTCATCCAAACTAGGAGAGTTGAATCGGTACGCCCTTATACGCATAGGCAAAGCGTGGAATTCTGAGCCATTTTTTGTGAAATCTTTCCGGATGATTCATTTTCGAGTTCAATTGCGCGAGGCCGCTGTGTGGACCGGTATGATCCTCGCGGGGCGTGTCCTGCTTTTTGCTGCACCACTCAGGTTTGGGCCTCGGATGGCATTCAACTGAGAAACGAGGATCGTCTATCCGGCACGATTATCTCTATGGAAGACACCGTTCTGGCAGTCGATACGGATTATGCCGACCTCCTCAAGATCGACTGGAAGGATTATCAAAGGGGTCACTTCCGAAAAACCTCTATAGGTGCCTTTTCATGAAGGGGCTGTTTTTCCTGAGGAAGTGGGTGTCCGGGCAGGAGATCGCCTTATCCTGTTTCGTCCGGAACCGGAGTAGCCGGTTCAACAGGAAAATGTCAAATCGATCAACCCGTTTGACCTATCTTACAGAGGAACGTTCAGTTCCGTGGGTAGCTTTACGTCCGGAAACACGACCACCAACACGGTGAAGGGTTCCAGAACCCTCACTATCCAAAAGGTTGGCATTGGATCAATTTTGACAGTCAGGAGAATCGTGGAAAGGCAGATGCCCATCTTACTGCGAATAATCGAACATTCAATGCCGGGTGGGACTATGTTTTTCTAAGGGTGCGATATTTCCGCCAATATTTGCTCAAAGTTGGGATACCTTTCCAATAATTTATTCCGGAATACCTCCGTTTTCGAAGCCGGGTACGATCTCCTGGATTCCAGAAGTAATTTCTTAACGATCGCCGCGGGTCCTCCTCTCATCTATCAAATTTTTAGCACGGAGCCGGATACGGTCACCGGCGGTTTCTCCTGGGTGACCCGCTGGAGTCTGGAATTATTCAAGGGAGACCTCAAGCTCCGGCATAGCCAAATTGGAACCCGGGAAATCGGGGGATGATGGCCGCCCGTATCAATGCTATTCAAGGCATTACTGTGATTATTGATAAAGACCTTTCCATGATTTTTTCTATAACTTGCGGTACAACTTTCATCCGGCCGATGATAAGAAAATGACGGATTTCACCATTTTCTTGGGCTGGACCCTGGACTGAGATTGCTTGGAATAAAAACAGAAGACGACCCTTCACCTTCAGTATCCCATCAGAAACCATGACTCCCTTTCCTCTATCATCAATGAATCCTTCCTGGGCTTCCTAAAGAGAGCAAGGAAACCAGCGTGAGGAAGAAGGCTCTCTTTCAAACTCTTTTCCCAAAGTCAGCGGAAAAATTATCCTTCAAAACGGTCGGCCGCCAGTTTCAATGTAATTTTCTCTGGTCGTGACGACTTCCGACTTAAATAACAAAGCAAAGGTGAAAGGTCCGGGGCGTGAGTTATTATTACCCGATTCAGCATTCCCCAATATCCAGAGAGAGTCACCATTGCGAACTTCGTCTTCTTCCCGATGCAGCAGGTCGCAGCAGGTTTCTAGCGACCACAAAGGAAAATTCACCCGGTAAGACCCCGGGTTCTTTCAATCTCCACAATGTCCAGGAATGGATAGCAGCGTTCGGCATTGGACGGTAGTCAGTGCATCGTCGTGCCCTTCATCCGAACAAAGGCGCTCCGTTCGGGGGGGCTGTCTTCGTGGCGGGCGATCAAATTGAATAAATGAAAAAGCACCTGCACTTCATGACCATGGATCCCCGGCAGCGCCCTTTTCCTATCCCAAATGCCTCCCCATAAACGACAACCCGAATCGCACAGATCAGTTCCGAATCTATTTCCTCCATCTATGCACTGAATTACTCATGTAAATTTCGCGTGAAAATTCTTCAAGTACAGTGCAATACGTCATTTTTTGACGTAACGTCGTTTTTTGTGCTATACGTAATGAATGGCCACCTCAGAAAGAAAAAAACGAGATTACGCCCAACGGGAAACCCTGATCGTCAACACGGCCAGAACCCTGTTGTTGGAGTTTGGCTATTTCGATCTCAACATGGATCGAATTGCGGAAATCACGGAATACTCAAAGGGAACGATCTATCAGCATTTTTCCTGTAAAGAAGAAATTTTAGTGGAAATGCTCATCCAGTCCGCAAAAAAATGTGGCACGTTTCTCGTCAGAGGTTCCCAGTTTCTGGGCACTCCCAGGGAACGAGTCGCTGCCATGGTTTTAGGATACGATTTATTCATCCGGCTTAATCCGGATCATTTTAAATCAAAATTACTGCTCCAGAATGAATCCATAAGGGGAAAGGCTTCTCCGGTTTTCCAAAAAAACCTGGAAAAGGCCGAACAGGAAAATATCGGGCTTGTCTTCGGAGTTTTACGGGACGCTGTGGAAGAGGGCCACGTCCAACTCCGGAAGGGGGTGACCATCGAGGAGGTGACCTTCGGCTTGTGGACGGGAATCTTTGGGGCGTATGTGTTGATGTTTTCAGAAGTGAATCTGCTTGCCCTGGGAATTTTAGACCCGAGAAAGGCGTTGTGGGCAAACATTCATGCGTTATTGGATGGATTTGGCTGGCATCCATTTTTTCAGGAATTGAATTGGGAACAAACCAGGAAACGCATACTCAAGGAAATTTTTCCTCAAGAGTCCCGTGGAACCGGTATTGCGTAGAGAGAACTATTTTTGGCCAGGATGACTGAGAGTCAAAATTGGACTATTCAAGTGAATGGTAAAAACAAAATGATGAAAGAACATCCTCAAGGTCGTGGAGGATTCCTGGAGGATAGCAATCAGGTCAATGAAACGCGAAGTGGCGGACAATGGCGATTGAGAACCTATTTCCCCAGATATAGTCGATGCAGCGTGATCCCCCCTTGGTGAAAATAATGGGGAACGTGTAAAATCAAGAAAGGAGTGACACCATGAACCCAATAGCCAGAACGGATGTTTCCAATACAATCCTACTGTCTCTCACCCTTTATTTGATGGTGTGGTCGTGCCTAGGGATACCTTCGAATTCAGAAGCGATGTTGGTCGCCGGGAACGTGTTGAGCGGAAGGGAATTGGGTCCCAGGGCTGATCTCAGGGAAAAGAGCACTGCCGTCCTGCGTGATCCCCAAAGATGGGAAAAAAGATTGTTCGCCGTTCCGCTTCCTCAGCAGATGACCCCCAAATACGACCTTCAATGGAAGCACGGTCCAAATTTTTCTCTCAAAGATCCAGGGAAGTTACCGGGTATCCAATTTGGCGTCGAGATGCATAGCTTCCAAGCGTTAGAAGGAGTCATTCCCCAAGGGGGCCTTCCGAAAGACATACATGTGAATCGTGACCGGCCGCTCCGGCTTCCTCCCTCTCTCAATGCCCCTGACTATAACGGAGGATTTTTCCGGTTCACATGGTAAAAACCGAATTTAATTTTTGACTCTTGGGCCTCCCGCCAAAAATTGAGGTCCACTTGTTCGCTTTTGTTGAACGGGATGGTGACGTTCCGGGGGATTCAGCAAAGGCTGTGCCCTTAAGGTGATACCGCAGTTTGACGGCCGGCGCATGTCAGTTAAACGAAAGAACCATGCGATTAACGACATGAACGACCATCTGGTCCTGGCCCCAAAATACCGGAGGCGGGGACCGTTGGGGGAGGAGATCTGATGACTTCAGGAACAGGCGTTTCGCGGGAGTGAGGAGGACTTTGGTTTTGAGCGGGTCGAATGAGAAGGGTTTTGGAAATCGCGTTCTTTGGACGGGGAGCTTCACTTTTTCTCGTATGCTGTCCCCTGCACCAGAATGTCTCCCGAAACCGGCGCAGGCATCTTTCAGATTCAGATTCTGAACACTCTTGAAGACATCCAGATTGTCGTTTGTGGTTTTGCTAGTATGTCAGCATTTCTGAATCTTTTGCTTTATTCGCGACTGGCATGCTTATTGTGTTGTCTGTTTCGCCAAAAGCAAGAGAAAGTACACCTCAATTCTGACCCGCGTTCATAAAGGAATTCCCCTGCGACAGATAGCAAGGTATGCCGGTCTTTTCCTGGGAGCGTTCCTGATTTTTGGAATGGGTGTCTGGGGCACCTTCGCGTTATATTTTGACGGGCCGGAACATGACATGCTCCGGACGCTCCTGGCTTCATGCTTTGGTGTCGCCACCCTGGCGGCGTTGGCCGGCTATTGCACCAGGCGAGGTCGATGGATAGCCACTGGATCCTATCTCAGCCTCTTTTTCGTGCTCTTTGTGTGGTGGAGCATGATCGAACCGTCCAATGATCGCGTGTGGCAACCGGAAGTGGCAGTGCTTCCATATGCTATTTTCGATGAAAATCTCATCACCGTCCACAACATTCGGAACTTTGACTACCGTACCGAAACGGATTTTACGACGGCCTATTACGATCGTACCTATGATCTCAGCAAACTGGATTCCGCGGACATTGTCGCCGCCTATTGGATGGGTCCGATGATTGCGCATATTTTTCTCACGTTCGGATTTGGCGATGACCACTTGGCCATTTCCATCGAGGCCAGGAAGGAAGCCACGGAAGGCTATTCGTCAATCAGAGGATTTTTTAAACAGTACGAGCTGATCTATATTGTCGCCGACGAACGGGATCTGATCCGGGTCAGGACGAATTATCGAAAAGATCCACCCGAAGACGTGTATCTGTATCGGTTGGCCGGATCACCTGAAAACGCCAAACGGGTTTTTCTGGAGTATATGAATACCATCAACGAACTCCGCGAACGGCCGAAGTTCTATAATACCCTTACCGCCAACTGCACGAATGTCATCTGGATGCATGCGCGTTTGAATCCCGGCCATGTGCCATTTTCCTGGAAGATTCTACTCAGTGGATTCACCCCTGCCTATCTCCACGAGCAGAGAAAATTGGACACCAACATTTCCTTTGAAGAATTGCAGCGTCGTTCCCACGTCAATGAAAGGGCATGGCAAGCCGATCAATCTGCTGATTTTTCCGGCCGCATCCGTGCCCGTCCTCTTCCTCTCTGATATCCGCAAACAGGACTCTAGTTGATTGTTGATTCGCAGCCCTTGCGCCATTTCAGTTCCAACAGTTCCCGCGGACCGGTTGAATCTCCTTTTCTTCAGCGTTTACTTTAATTCTGACCTTTGCTACGCTGCCTTCCGCAAATCCAGGCGAAGATGTGAGAAAGCAGCGTTCTCCCGCCTAGCCATTTATCATCTACCTACCTCCAAGGAGTATTAGCGTTATGAAGCAGTTCATCATGTTTGCCGTCGTCGCCACCATCATGTGTGTGACTCCAGTTTTCGCGGAGAATGCACAAATCACCAATATGCAAATTTTGATCGATAAGGTCAAAGCCGATAAAAAGCTGCTCATCGCCAGCAATATGGATTTGACGGACAAAGAATCCAAGGATTTCTGGCCACTCTACGAGGGCTATCAAAAAGAACTCGAACAGTTAAATCAGCATTTGGGCGGACTGATCAACGAATATGCGGAAGCCTACAATAAAGGGTCAGTGCCTGATAAAGTGGCCAAGGATCTCATCAACGAATCAATCAAAACTGAGGGAGCGGAAGTCAAAATGCGGAGGGAATATGCCGAAAAGCTTAGCACCGTCCTTCCGGCTCATAAAGTGGCTCGCTATCTGCAAATGGAGAACAAGATCCGGGCTGCGATCAAGTTTGATCTCGCGGCCAATATTCCATTGATGGATTAGTCGAGGCTCCTAGAAAGTGTTTTGATTTGTGCCTCTGCAAGGATGGTACAGGTTCAGTTCCTCGGTTTCTCGCAGACTGGGCCGACTTGCTCCTCCGGGAATGGAGGAGTGAGTCGGTCGTCCAAAGGTGTAAACGGTTGAGCCAATCCGGAAAAATTGGATTCGGGATTAACCGTAGTCAGTTTTAACCCAATTTTCTGAAAAGAATGGACAAGTAATGACGGGTACCGAACCTAAGGGCTTCTGGTTTTTCGTCATCTTCACCGCTGTCATGATGACCGGTTGTCAGACGCCGGTCGGGGTGTCCCGTGTCGATCCGGAAACCGTTCGTCACCAATTAACCAGAAACGTCCTATCGACAGGAACGACGAGCCCCTATTCCGATAACGTACTCCGTGTCACAGATCTGACTGACGCCTATTTTGATGATCCCCGCAGTGCGTTGAACACGTTGCATCATTTCCTTCTCGCCGAAGAGCAACGGAAAGCCCCCCTCGCGTTCGCACTGGCGGAATTGTCTTTTCTCTATGCAAGAAAAACGAACCAACCTTCCTATTATCTGGCGGCAGCCTTGTATGCCTATGCGTATTTGTTTCCCGAAGATTCGTTACGTCTCCCAGACCCGTTAGATCCCCGTGGGCGGATTGCGGCCGATTTGTACAATCGGAGCCTGACGTCAGGATTTATTTCAAAGGATCGGTTCGTCATGAATCTGGAATCCGGCACCTATACCCTTCCTTTCGGAACGTTACAGGTGGAGTTGCCCGACAATCACCTCCGGTGGGAAAACCGGCAACTCACGAACTTCATTCCCGTCGCAGAGTTGGAGGTCCGTGGATTACAAAACCGGTATCGTCAAGCTGGAATCGGGGTCCCGTTAGCGGCCGATCAAATCCCGTTAGGTCAGGAGGAAGGGTTGCAGATATCCAAGGGCAAGATGCCCGTGACAGCGTTCATGAGGCTTCCCCATCTTCTGGAACAACTGAAGAAGGGGGCTATTCAGGGAGACTGGGAGCTGTATAACGCCTATGATCAGAAGACGGTCACTATCCAGGGAAGGGTTGTGCCGTTGGAAATTGAGTTTACCTCCTCCCTGGCCGCCAGTTTGGCCGAAGCCCCGGTCTGGGCACGGGAACTGAAGGGGTTTTTCATGGGAGATTCCCTGGCGGGTGGCTCAGGAGAATTGATTGCCCTGGAACCGTATAGACCCGGTCGTATTCCGGTCGTCTTTGTTCATGGGACTGCCTCCGGCTCTGGAAGGTGGGCTGACATGACCAATGATTTAATCGTCGACCCTTCAATACGAAATCAATTTCAATTCTGGTTTTTCTCCTATGACACAGGAAATCCCATTCTGTACTCAGCGGCATTGTTTCGAGAAATCCTGCAAAAGACTGTGGACCAACTGCAACGGAAATATCAGGATCCTGCTCTCCAGGCCATGGTGATCATTGGACATAGTCAGGGCGGCCTGTTGACCAAACTCACGGCTGTCGATTCCGGAAATACCTTTTGGGATGAAATAAGCCACCAACCACTGGAGGGCATGAAGCTTTCCGACCAGACCCGTGACTTACTGCAACGAAGTCTGTTTATTGAATCCCTGCCATTTGTGAACCGCCTGGTGTTTATTGCCACACCCCAGCATGGGAGTTACGTGGCTGGAAGTTGGGGTGCGCATCAATTGGCCAAATTCGTGAAACTGCCCGGTCGGGTGATGTCGGGAATCACCGATCTGATGACTCTCAAATTGGATACGCTCAAATTGGATTTACAAGGGATGAATTTGGGAAGTGTGTCGGCGATGGAACCGGGAAGCCCGCTCATGAAAATCCTGCCCGTGACTCCACTGGCTCCCGGAGTTTCCGGCCACTCAATTATTGCTGTGGAAGGTGACGGACCCGTAGAGGAAGGGAACGATGGTGTCGTGGCCTATCAGAGTGCTCATCTGGAGGGAATGGCATCTGAATTCGTGGTTCGTTCCGGCCATTCCTGTCAATCGAATACCCATACCATCCAGGAAGTTCGACGCATTCTCCTTCTTCATGCCCGAGAACTCTGTGAATCCCATCGTGTCTGTCCTTAGGGCATTTCTAAAAAACCCTGCTATAGCTTAGCGTCATCTGCGATACTGCCCACCTAAGGAGGATTGCTCATGCCGACACCCAGCCAACTCAGTTTTTGTGATCTCGTCATTTGTTACGATGCCTGAGTTCAAAGGGGGCTCCCTCAGTCCTGCTCGCCGCCCATGCTCCCCAGAAGGACTTTCGCGGAATCTTGTAAGGCATCCTTCGCCGCTCCAAGCCGCAGAATGGTGGGCGGCCTCCCTTTGAGGCCCTGTTGATGGTCAACATCCTTGTCCTGCAAGCCCTCTATAATTTATCAGATGATCAAATGGAGGATCAGATCCGTGAGTGATCCCTTCCTCATGCATTGCGATCATGACCATATGAGGGAACGAATGACTCTGATTGTTCGCGTTGGCATCGGGTGAAGGGTTCGAGAAGCGGCGCAAGCATTTTCTGCTCTGTAGCCGATAAACATTCCCTCGCTCCAAAGATTCCTTTCCGTCCGATGTACTAACAGAGGAGCACTTTAGGAGCCTGTTCACCAACGCCTGCGCCGGTCAAACGGTTATTCAGCAAGTCTTCCTCAGACGCACGCTGTACCCAAACCAGAGCCGGGATGGCTCATGCCGCACAAAACATTCTGCACAAATCAGGAAAAAAGAAACGCTGCGTTGAAAGAAGTCTGAGTCGAATGTGAGTAAACATGCCAGTTGGTTCCCGGCTCACGTTTGAAGATGTGTTCGTTTTTTCTGTGAAATCGGTCCATTGAAAAGGGGGCATGGAGGGAAGAAAGTTAGCCTTGTTCGCTATCCCTTGGATATAGTGGGAGTCGTGAATAGGACCGTGAAAAAAAACGGACTTGAATAAGTGAGAATCCAACCTGAGGAGAGACGATGACAGATCGACCATACGCCCGCATTATTTTCCTCCTGCTTCTCACGATCATCGTTGGTGGTTGTGCCATCTTTGCCGGGATACAGCTGGATCACCAATTCGGGTCTTCCTCGCCGCAAAACCGGCTGACGAACCCAAGCGGGGTACCAACAGTCAGCTATCGACAGGATGTGAAACCGATTCTTGAGGCCCGATGTATCGTGTGCCATGGATGTTACGATGCCCCGTGTCAACTCAATCTCAGTGCCCATGAAGGGATTGAACGCGGTGCCAATAAAGAACTGGTGTATAACCCCGCTCGATTATTGGCCATGGAACCAACCCGGCTTTTTGTCGATGCGCATTCACCTTCCGGATGGCGGGAGAAACAGTTTTTCCCGGTATTAAACGAACGGGTGCAGACAAAAGAGGCCAATCTCCAAGCGAGCCTGATGGCGAAGATGTTACTCCTGAAGCGGCAGCACCCGCTTCCCACAGTCAGCCCGCTCCCACCCAGTTTTGATTTTGGCATCGAGCGCGCTCAATCCTGCCCGACGATGCCGGAGTTTGACTCTTTCGCCGGCGACAATCCCTTATGGGGGATGCCCTATGGTTTACCCGGTTTAGGCGAACAGGAACATGCCACGTTGATGACGTGGTTAGAGGAGGGCGCGGCCGATGAAGCACCAGCCCCGGTGAGAGCGGGTGTCCTTTCCAACATCTCGGAGTGGGAAACGTTTTTGAATGGCGAGACACCGAAAGAACGATTAATGAGCCGGTATCTCTACGAGCATCTCTTCCTGGCCCATCTGTATTTTGATGACCTCGCCCCCAAGCAGTTCTTTCGTCTCGTACGATCCACCACCCCTCCTGGTGAAGCCATTCATCTCATTGCCACCAGACGGCCTTACGATGACCCGAAAGTGGATCGTATCTTTTATCGCTTTGAGCCGGTTCGGGACACGATTTTGTCCAAAACCCACATGCCGTATGTGCTCAATACCGCGCGAATGTCCCGGTATCACACCCTCTTTTTAGAGCCGGCCTACGAGGTGCAAGCCCTACCGTCTTATGACCCGGAGGAGTCGGCCAACCCTTTTGAAACCTTCAAATTGATTCCGGTGAAATCCCGGTATCAGTTCCTGCTCGATGAAGCCCGGTTTACCCTGATGAATTTCATCAAGGGGCCTGTCTGTCGAGGACAGGTGGCGCTCAATGTGATTAATGAGCGATTCTGGATCGTCTTTGCAAACCCCGACGGCCCGACCCTGGCCCATGTGGCCCAATTCCTTGAAAAAGAAGAGAAGAATCTTCGGATGCCTACAGTCGAGCAGAGCAACGCGACACCCCTCGGGACCTGGCTGAAGTATTCTCAATTAGAAAAGAACTATGTGTCCGGCAAAATCGAGTTTATCCAACAACATCTATCGACACCGGAAGACATTTCACTCGACCTGATTTGGGATGGCGATGGTCAGAATGACAATGCGGCGCTCACCGTGTTTCGACACGAGGATAATGCGACCGTCGTCAAGGGTTTTGTTGGCGACGAGCCCAAGACGCTGGTGTTGCTCGGGTATTCCCTGCTTGAGCGCATTCATTACTTGCTGGTTGCAGGGTATGACATTTATGGGAATATCGGTCATCAGTTAAATTCCCGCCTGTATATGGATTTTTTGCGAATGGAGGGGGAGCTTGATTTTCTCACCCTGCTCCCGGAACGTACGCGAACCAAAGAATGGAAGTACTGGTATCGGGACGCCGGGGAAAAGATCGAGGATTTCGGTGCGGGGTATTTCAATAGCATCAATCGGCAGACAGGGATTGAGTATCGCACGGCAGATCATAAATTAGAATTGATCGGGTTGGTGCGCGAACGCCTCGCGCCGGTCTTGCATGCGCCGTATGCGATAGAGAAGTTCGGCAATAGCCACGTTCGTCAACAGTTGAAAAAGTTATCGCATCTCCAAGGAAAAGCCGTGTCCTGGTTGCCGCAAAATGCCATCTTATCAATTGGCGGGTCCAATGCTCAGGTGGTGACACTCATCCATGATAACGGTCTGAGCAATGTGTCCCATCTCCTCTTTGAACAGGAACGGCGTTTGCCGGAAGAAGATACCGTTACCGTGGTGCGAGGGTTTTTGGGCGCCTATCCCAACGCGTTTTACCAGGTCGAGGAATCCACGCTGGAAGAGTTTGTCAGCGCCGTGGAACATCTCGGGAGTGAGGAGGATTATCAAGCCCTGCTCAATCGTTTTGGTGTCAGACGGAGTGATCCTGATTTCTGGATGCATAGTGATGCCATACAGGCTGCCTATCAGAACGAGGCCCCTATTGAAGCAGGTCTGCTTGACTATAATCGTCTGGAAAACAGGTAAGACGTGGCGAGGGGATCATCATGTTTTCAAAGATGAAGACCATTCCCATATAGACAGGAAAAAACAGCTCCAGGTTGAGAAGAAGATCCGGCTGAAAGCCAGAGAGGAACAAGGGCGGTCCAGGACACCGTTGATTTTATCCCCGCCACCGTGATCGGGGGAGACTGTGTTCTTAGCCCGTTAGCTGTTGTTGTTATTGTGATGGGGAAACTGGAGGGAGGCTTACTGAATGTTTTTCTGATATTCGCGTATCCCGCGTTCCTCGTCTAAACGTTGTCGAAGTTTGTTCGCCCAATAGTCAAATATTTCCAGCACGGGTCCCAGGGAATCCTTTTCGCGCGTCAGGAGGACCTCTGAGCTTATTCGCTTTTCAACATAGGCAACCAGTCGTTCATGGCTCTGAGTATCCAATATTTCGGCCTCAATGGCCGCCTCTCCCTCCAGGGCATTCATGCCGGAAATCTTTTCGGAAGCCTGGATCAGGAAATCGTTGGCGAGGGGAAGCAGCGGGACCGACGATGCCAACGCCGGGCGTTCCAACAGCACATCCGTCAGGGCCGTGCGAAGGCGCAGGACCCCTGGACCGGGATCCTTCACGATCACATATCCTCCGGCCAGCGCCCGGCTCATGCTTTCCTGGAAAGCCAGAGCCAATCTCCAGGCTGTTAACCCGTCAAGACCACCATACTCAGAATGTTGGCTGGGAAAGATCACCAGGGGATCCAGCATGATGGTGGTGTATTCTTTGAAATTGACACCCGGCTTCCGATAACTCCAGGCACCACTGTCATCAGGGGAAGGACGAAGGCTGGCGTAATCGGTTAAAAAACCGGAAAATTTCAAAGCTTCCATTTTTTGTGCACATCCGGACAAGCTGAACAGCACGCACAAGAGAACCGTCAGCCGTTGTATTTGCGGAAAGGTGTGAATCACGGTATCCTCAATTTTTTCGATATTTAAGGTTGACGAGTATATCCCGTCTATTCCATAAAGGCCATATCGCGGCCGCTTTTTCAATCAACTCCATTTAGCAAAAGAGGGTGTCTCATGATGAGAACATGGCTTGTGGTTTGCGTTGGAAGTCTTTTCCTCCATGGATGCATGGAAGTGAAGTATGTCAAGGCCGGTGCCACGGAAGCGGATTTTGAGGCTGATAGAGTTGAGTGCCGCAGTCACATCCTGATGTCGCCCACCGGCCCGGTCATCCCCAGTGGTCAAATGGGAAAACCAGGGGTCAGCCAAGGGTTCATCACTCATTCGGCTGAGCAGTCGGCACAACAAGAAGTTGACCAGTGTTTGCGAGCAAAAGGATGGGAACCGGAACCGCAACCCAAGTGAGTTGCTGAGAGAATTCAAGCGCAATCGGGCTGTCGTTGTGAAGAACGACTCTTAATGGGAGTGTTGAATAATACTGTTCTCCATGGGCAAAAACCCCCAGGGCGACTT
>CABVRQ010000050.1 GCA_902500695.1 uncultured Nitrospira sp.
GTATTCTTTAACACCACCACACCATTAACTGTTGCACTTACAAGTTGAATTCAAGGCCCACTCGCGGAAGGATTCTGTTGATTAGCCGCGCATGCCTTGTGACGGCATTGCTCATGATAATGGCCGCTTTGGGTCAGACAGTTTACGCCACAGACGGAGATCAGACGAAGTTCCAGCGCATTTCGACGCAGTACATCGCAGCATTGGGTGCTCCAGGTGCCATATTCGGGAACGGTGCGGAGTTGTGGGGTCTCTGGCCTCTGGATCCGGGCCCCCGGGGAGTGAGGTTGAGCAGCTTTGAGCAGTTGGAGGAGGCGGGTGGCATCGCTCCGGCACGCTGGACATTCGACCACAGGGATTGGTGGCTGGAGGAACACGGTCTCATCATGGAGCAGCCGAAATTTCCGATCCCTCCTGGCAAATACCTGGTCACGGGCGACCGCGAAGTCACGACCGTGCTGACCATTCATCCCGCTGACAAGGATGGCAATAGGCGCTGGGAGCTTGATGACCAGGCGACGCTCTATGACGTGACACATTTGGCGTGCCGCTCCGGGCGCTATACACCCATGACCGGTGATGGTTCGTGTTCTCCGGCAAACGTGCAGAAGACTGCGTTTCCAGTCACTCCAGGTGGGGCGATGCCTGCAGTCGAGGGCTGCAAGAAGCAGGACTATGCCGTTCTCATCGTGATCGCTGTAGCGGTGGAAGACGCAAGCCGGTGACGCCGGAAAGATTCTTTGCGTAGAGCGAGATGTCGCTCAACAAGCGCATGCAGTCGGGCAAACCACTCGCTACGCTTGCGGGCTGCCGCTCATCCGTTGCTTGACCCGTCGAACAGAGATTTCCCGTATGGTCAAAAAATCCAAACTCTGCCATTGAAGTAGAGGGAAACGCAGCCGTCCAATTTCGAGAAACAGGTTTAAAACAGACTTTGCCCCGAACAGGAAGTTGGGGTGGATGACCTAAGTCTTTGGTTAAACGGTATCTGCTCAAGACTTAACGACTAGTGGGAATGCGTGAAGCCCTCTTAGGTCTGGGGGTAGGCGACTTTTTTTCCTTCTTTCGAGTGCTGTGAGATGGTTTGGTCGCATCGCTGGCAGTCTGAAGTAATAGTCGAAGCGCTCGGTTAACGGACTCGTCGTTGGGAAAGACCTTTGCCAGATCGGGGTCGATGAGCACGAGATTGGTGTCTGCTTTTGCCTTTGAGTAGTACTTCCCTCTCACCCCACCCTTCAATTTGGAAAAATCATATTCTGCACGCATCTCATTTTCTGAGCTTTTCGGCATATTGCGTTTTCTCCATTTTTGTTGCTTTTCGAGCACTTATTATTCTGAGGCGATCATCTCGAAAACAGTGTGAGACAAATAGAGCACGTTCTTTGTTTGAGACTCCGATAGTGATTTCACGGTTTTCCTCCACGGAATGGTCCGGATCATCAAACGTTAGGGCTAAAGGATCAAGAAACACAGAAGCGGCTTCAGTAAAAGACACTTTGTGTTTGCGGAGGTTGGCAGCAGCTTTAGCCGTGTCCCATTCATATGTCACTGGATTTTCCTAGAGGGAGCAGTAGGCTCAAAAAAGTAGTCAAACTGTATTTACAAAGCGTTGTTGTCAGGTAAAAATGGTGGGCCGTGTAGGGGTTGAACCTACGGCCCGCTGATTAAGAGTCAGCTGCTCTACCAACTGAGCTAACGGCCCCACCGATATGAAGATATGTGAAATGTGTCTAGCGATTTGTCGTTCGTCTTGTGCTTATTTTTCTGATCGTTTTCCTTTGTGTGTGATCAGAAGGGGGAATTCTATCTTCCCTTTGGCCTTCGTGACAAATAATAGTGGGAACTTTCGAAATATTCACGTGCATGGTGCGCCTGACAGGATTTGAACCTGTGGCCCCTTGCTCCGGAGGCAAGTGCTCTATCCACTGAGCTACAGGCGCAAAATTGTGTTCATTGGCAATGATATCCGGCCTCTAGTTCTTGTGGCCTCTCAGCCATGAGAGAGGGAAAACAGATGGCAACAGCCCCGGAAAAGTTTTGAAGCTAGCATGGATGTTTAGGTGATGTCTACCTGCCGGAGTCCCTGAATTTATTCGCAGGATGGCGCCGGTTCTATGCTGGTTTGGTACTGCTCAAAGACCGTGGTGGAGGCCTGGACCAGTTCGGGTGATTCCCCTAAGACCGTGGTTAACAACAGTTCGACATCCTGTGGGGTAAGGCCATTCGATGGGGCAATGAAGCGTTTACGGGCGACCTGACGTTCATCCGGATCATCGGGTTCATAGTAGCCCAATAATTCTCCGGATTTCACCGCATCCGTTAATCGTTGGGTCCATTGTTCGATGAGTGCCGGTGTCCAGTTTTTTGTGCTCAGGTGATCCTGGAAGAGTTCCAATTTTGTCCAGAGCACCCAGCCGACAAAGACTGCCCAGGTTTCGTTCATGACTTCCCAACTATCCTGATCCGAGAGAAATCGCAGTTCGGTGGCGCCTTTGAGTTGGCGAATCGGGTTGATCCGGACAAAGCGGTAATGGCAGGCCATCTGGCTGTTGGCTACCTCCAATACTTGCTGGTCTTCCGTGGTCAGAGCTTGTCCATGATCAGTGGCGTAGAGATAGTCCAGATAGGCATGCAGGAGTTCATGATAGAGCAGGGCAATATCATGGTGGGTCATCCGGGCCAGATCGGCCAATGCGCCGCCGGCTTCATTAAAGGAGAGTCGCAGGTTGAGAATCATGGTGTGATCGTGTGGATGATATTCTGCGGCGTAGGTGCGGAGGTCTTCGAAGTGTACGGTGACAAATTTGGGGTCGATGTGTTTGAGGAATCCCGTTGGAAGCCCCAGGGTATCTGCTTGCTGCAGGAGGGCAGGCCACGGATGCCGGGGGTTGGGACGACTCGAGGGAGCCTCCTCAGCGGACCAGGCTTGGCTTGGCATGTGTACGACTATCAGGCTGACCAGAAGGGCCAGGCCCAACATCCGACCGAAATATGTCACTAGCAGAGTGTTGAAAAAGTCCGTCAACTGCGTTCTCGGCCTTTTGTCGTGCTCACGTACTCCCCCGTACGCTCCGCTCGCCAAAATGCCTGCGGCCTTCCCTTCGAGAGGCCTCAGGGCAGGACTGGACCGGCCTTTTTGAACACTCTGCCACCACTGAAGAGATATTGTGAAGTATTGAATCAAGTTGAGCCTATTAAAGATTTTTAGGTTTTTCGACATCCTACTAGAAATTACCTCCAGGAATAGGTTTGATCTTCTTCAACCAGGCTCCATGTGTCGAAATACGATGACGGAATGTGGTCCAGATACCGTGAGGGTTTCGTGAGGACCGACCCGGTCATTTTATCGTACACATTGATGGGGTAGGTGAGGAAGAGGTGGTGTTTGGCTCTGGTGACCGCGACGTACAGCAGTCGGCGCTCTTCTTCCAGTTCTTCGGGGCCCATGAAGGAGTAGGCTGAGGGAAACCGTCCGTCTACCAGCCAGATGACAAAGACGCATTGCCATTCTAATCCCTTAGCCGAGTGAATAGTGGAGAGAATCAACCGCTCGTCGTCCCGATCGGGGGCATCCACGTCCACCACACTTTCATTCGGGGGCTCGAGTGTGAGATCGGCCAGGAAGTCGTTGAGGCTTTCGTACCGTTCCGCCATGACGGATAAATGTTCCAGGTCCCGAATCCGCTTGGGGTAATCGTCATACTGGTCTTTGAGGAGAGGGACATAGTATTCCATCATTTCCCCGAGCAGCACGGCGGGGGTGAGGGGATCTTCCGTGACCTGATCCAGTGTGGCGGCCAGTTGGCGTAATCCGGAGGCTGAACGGCCGGTGCTGTGCTTTAATACCTCATACTGGCCATGGGCTTGGAGGATGGACGCGATCAGATCTTTGGCTTTTTTGGGGCCGACCCCTTCGAGGAGCAAGAGGAGCCGGTTCCAACTGACGGTGTCCAACGGATTGTGAATGACACGCAAATGAGCCATGAGATCTTTGACATGCGCCGTTTCGATGAATTTAAACCCGCCTCGTTTTATGAATGGGAGGTTTCGGCGGGTGAGTTCCAATTCGAGGTCAAAGGCATGAAAGCTGGATCGGAACAGCACCGCGATCTCATCTAAGGGGATGCCTTCCTCCCTTAATTCCAGAATTTTTTGGGCAATGAATCGCGATTGGGCATTTTCTCCCATCGCCTCCACGACGGTGGGTAATGGTCCCTCTTCCTTCCGTGTAAACAGCGTTTTGCTGTATTTTTCCGGCGCCGCTTCGATGAGCTTGTTGGCCAGTCGGAGAATCGGTTGCGTGCTCCGGTAGTTTTCCTCCAATTTGTAAATGACGGCCCCAGGGAAGAGGTCGGGAAATTCCATGATGTTGCGGAAGGTGGCGCCGCGAAAGGCGTAGATGGATTGCGAATCGTCGCCCACCACCATGACATTGTCATGGGTGGCCGCCAGATTGCGCACCAATGAGGCTTGCAGGCGATTGGTGTCTTGATATTCATCCACCAAAATATAGCGGAAGATCTGACTGATGGTTTCTCTGGTCGGTTGGTCGATGACCAGGAGTTCAAGGAGTTTGACCAAGAGGTCGTCGTAATCCACGAGTTGCCGTTGGCGTTTGGCGGCCTCATAGGCGGCCTGGAGTTTCTGAAGTTCTCCGAGATACTCCCCGAAGTGGCTATATTCGTTGATGACAATATTTTCCAGGCTTTCCAGGGTGTTGGCCGTTTTGCCAAATATTTCGGATAAGGTATGTTTGCGCGGGAATCGTTTGCCGGTATCATTCAGCCCCAATTGGCCACGGAGGAGGCTCAGGAGATCTTCAGAATCTCCACGATCGAGTATCGTAAACCCTGGTTCCAGGCCGACGGGGCGGCCATATCGTCGAAGGAGGATATTGGCCATGGAATGAAAGGTCCCACCACCGACTTGCTGGGCGCGGAGTCCGATGAGAAGTCCGACCCGGCTGAGCATTTCCTGCGAGGCTTTTCGGGTAAAGGTCAGGAGTAAGATGGAGCTGGGTACAATGCCCAGGTCGATGAGCCTGGCGACCCGGTATACGAGGGTGCGTGTTTTCCCGCTGCCGGCGCCTGCGATGACGAGGGCTGGACCTTCCACGGCTTCGACTGCGGCGAGTTGTTGGGGATTCAATTCTTCCGCGTAATTACGCGATAATTTTGGTGGAGTGGACTCCTCCAGTGGTCGTTTCAGGACATAAACTTTGGATGGTGGCGAAGTGGAATCCATGAATCCATTGGCAGGAATTGACGGGAGGTTTGAACCCGAGTTTCGTCTTTCGAAGACCTTTGGCCGTGTATAGCATACGTGGTGGTGGGTTGCAACGCGAACGATATTAGGCTTGGACAGGTCTTCTATCCTCAGCTATACTTTACTCAATTAGGGAGTTGAACATGGCCAAACAATCTGCAGAAAATTACGAGAATGTGCTGAAGGACCTTGCTCATACGATGATGAGCGTGGCTCGGGAATCGGTCGGTCTGATCAAACGGTCGGACCAAAAGCTCGCCATGAAGCTGCAGCGGAAGCAGGAATGGGAGATTTATTTGGAATTCCTGCGCATGCTATTTAATCTTGTGGATCGGCTGTCTGGATTTTATATTCCGATACAGGCCCAAAAGGAATTTATGAATAGTTTGGAAGATTCCGTGGCCCATCAATTAAAAACCGTCCTGGCCCCCTCCTTGAGTTCGAGTGAAGTGGACGACATGGAGGTGACCCTGTCTGTTGGGCAGGTGGTATCCGATAGTCGGAAAACCTATGAAAAATTTAAGTTTGTCGTTACAGACCAATCCAAAGAGCGGGATCAATATTTCCATTTTTTTTCGGAACGAATTGCTTCTAAAGCCGGAGCCCCGGGCAAACAGGAAATTACCGCTGCGGCATTTTTGTGTGGAAGTGCGGTCGTGCCGGCTCTCAAAAGCTTATTTGAAGATGCCACTCAACCCAAAGTAGAAGCTGCAAGGTCTGCGGCTCCCTCGGTGGCGAAGGAAGAAGGGGCCGGTTCATCGGTGGCTGCTCAACAAGGCAGTTCTTCAACGAAATCAGGTGCCACCGACCAGGCAGGCAAGAACCTGATTAAATTGATCAGTGTGGTGTCTCGCGCACAGGGGGAAGAAGTCGAATCCTGGTGGGGGCTCCATCCGCAGTTTCGCCGCGACCTTCCAGATGATGAGGCCAAGGAATTGGCCAAGCACATGAACCGGGCGACCCGAATTGTGGGCGAGCGGTTTGCGGTTGTGGCTTCGTTGGCGCAATCGGGGACGAATCCAAATCAACCTGTTGGGAATGCCTAACCCTCTCTAACTGACTCTTCTGAGTGTTCTCATTTACCACTTTAACATGTGTTTCCGGTTGGTGAAGATCTTTCACCATTGGATGATGCCATCTTTTTGTGAGTCTACCCTATGAATCAATCAACTCGTTTGTTGACGGAAGAATTTCGTAATCTTTCTGAGTTAGCTCATAATGTCTGGTGGAGTTGGTCTCCTGAAGGCCGGGCCGTTTTTTCATACATTGATCCCACGCTCTGGCGGTTGACGTATCACGATCCTCTTAAGCAGTTGCAGCGGATTGCCTCTGACCGGTTGGATGCTCTCGGACAAGATGTGGTGTTTCTTTCCCTGTATCGCGAGGCCATGAAGGCGTTTCATGCCTATATGGAGGCCAAGGACCACTGGTTCGGGCGAACGTATCCTCAGTGGCAGGATCGCACAATTGCCTATTTTTCGGCAGAATTTGGATTGCATCGTTCGGTTCCCCTCTATAGCGGGGGATTGGGGATTCTGGCTGGTGATCATCTCAAAGAGGCCAGTGACCTGGGAGTTCCGTTGGTGGCTGTCGGGTTTATGTATAGCCAGGCCTATTTTCGGCAGGTTGTGGATACCAACGGATGGCAGGAAGCGGTGTATGATTCCGTTGATCCGATGATGATGCCGATTGAGTTGGCGCGTACGCCAGCCGGGGATTTGGCAAAGATTCAAGTTCAACTGGGTACCCGAATGGTCGCGTGTGTGATCTGGCAGATCCAAGTTGGCCGGGTTTCGCTTTATCTTTTGGATACTGATACACCGGAAAATTCACCAGAGGATCGTCATCTGACCGCTCGACTCTATGGTGGAGACCATCGCACACGGCTCTGTCAGGAGTTGTTGTTGGGCATCGGCGGTGTGCGGGCTCTTCGTGCGGTGGGGCGTGATCCCAATGTGTGGCATGCCAATGAAGGACATCCGGCTTTTTTTCTGGTCGAACGGATTCGTGAACAACTTCAACGGGGGCTGTCCTTATCGGAGGCGGCCGCTCAGGTTCGTCAGAGTACCGTATTTACAACCCATACGCCTGTTCCTGCAGGTCATGATGTCTTTTCTGGAGACCTCATTCGCGAGCATTGTCAATGGTGGTGGGAAGAATTAGGACTCACGCAGGAAGATTTTATGGCATTGGGTCGTCATCCGGAATTATCACCGGATCAATTCCATATGACGACATTGCCTATCCGTCTGGCCTCGTTTATTAATGGCGTGAGCAAGGAACATGAACAGGTCTCAAAAAAGATGTTTCACATTCTGTGGCCGGAACGGGCGCTGCATGAGGTCCCCATTCACAGCGTCACCAATGGGGTGCATGTCCCAACCTGGATTGCCCAGGAAATGGATGTGTTGTATCAAAAATATCTTGGATCTGACTGGCGGGAACGCTGTGACGACCTCAACATGTGGCAGAGG
The DNA here is from genome assembly GCA_902500695.1 of uncultured Nitrospira sp. Taxonomy (GTDB): domain Bacteria; phylum Nitrospirota; class Nitrospiria; order Nitrospirales; family UBA8639; genus Nitrospira_E. The sequence continues at coordinate 7,740 of CABVRQ010000050.1, forward strand.
ATGAAGGAGGTGCCGGATGAGGAAGTATGGGAGGTCCGGAAATTTCTGAAACGAAAGCTGATGAGCTTTATCCGTCAGCGCGCCAGGATGGGATGGATGGATGGGACGATGGAGCCTATCCAGGTGTTGGCGAGTGGGGCGTTTCTTGAGCCGCATGCGTTGACTCTGGGATTTGCACGACGATTTGCGACCTATAAGCGGGCCACGCTGTTGTTTTCAGACCTGGAGCGGCTGAAACAGATTCTGTTAAATCCGTGGCGACCTGTTCAAATTGTCTTTGCCGGAAAATCGCATCCTGCCGATCAGGCAGGGCGCGAACTTATCCATCGTATTTATCAATTCGCCAAAGCGCACCATCTGGGAGGCCATATTGCGTTTGTCGAGGACTATGACATGCATGTGGCCAAATTTTTGGTGCAAGGGGTGGATGTCTGGCTCAATAATCCCCGCCCGCCGTTAGAGGCTAGCGGGACAAGCGGCCAGAAAGCCGCCTTAAATGGTGTGCCCAACTTGAGTGTGTTAGATGGGTGGTGGAAAGAAGGCTATGATGGAAGTAACGGCTGGGCCGTGCCTCTTCCTCAAGAACCACTTGGCGATTGGGCTCAGGATGACTTGGATATGGTCGGACTCTACACCCTGCTGGAAAACGATGTGATTCCGTTATATTACGACCGTGGTGTTGATGGCGTTCCACATGGGTGGTGCACTGTTGTCAAAAATTCCATTCGGACATCGGCTCCACAGTTCAGTGCTCGCCGCATGCTCAAAGAATACGTGAATCGTGCGTATACGCCGTTGTTTTCGGAGGCAGGGAAGGCCCGAGACGAAAAACTGGCCTGAATCTCTTAGCGAATTCTACAAATTTGTGTCTAATGCGTGTTAGGCGAATCTTTTCGCAGAAGACCATGGGACGTCCGTATCACAGTTGTAGGTTCTGTAATCCAGTGATACCATCGACCTTAAGTATGGTCCACTATTCCCTGTCTCATCGGTATCTCTTCGATCGATATGATTTTTCCTTCCAGTTTCATTCATGGAGTGAAAAGGGTTTGACGTCTTTTCAACGAAGAGCGGGAATTATTCTGAACAGCCGTGGTCCACTATGAAATTTTTACGAATTTTGATTCTACTAGGTATTGTATTTGGATTGGGCTATTACACGGGGCAAAAACCGGATGTCGTGAAGCAAGGATTGCGTGATTTGTCCGGGCAGGTCTTGGAAAACACGATTGGATTTGATCGGAAGACCAACTTGCAGCGACAAATGTTGGCAGCAAAAGACGGCTTTTTGGAAGGCCGGGCGTATCTATTAGATCATCACTTCAAGGAAGCTTCAGGCGAGTTTGAACGTGCACTTCACCATTTAGATCAAGCGGTTGAGTTGGACCCTCAAGGCCCCATGGCTCAAAAAATCAAAATTGTTAAACAGAAAATTCGAGAGGCTCAGGAACGCCTGGCTCAAGGACAAAGCCTTCCTCCTCATTTGTTGGACGATCTTCGTCAGGAGTTGCAGTCTGTTATGCCTTGACGAAATCTACCTCTAGCTCGCCAGTTGCGTTCATTGTTTCTTCTCTTCCCATTTTATCGAATTATTTAATTCCAGATTATCGCTTGGTTGGAGCCTTATATGGAATTTAAGAGTTAGGATGGGAAGGTATGGTGGGATTCCTCTCATAAAAAGACCCCTCCATCGTCTAGACAATGGAGGGGTCTGGTATTTTCATAACCTGGACTGGTAAATCAGGCTTAAGCCGTGACGGCCTGCTTTTTCCATTCTGCCAACATGTGTTCGATTCGTAAGCGAACCACCAGGTCGGGGTCTTTTGCCAAAAGCTTAATCGCCTCACGGCCACGAGGATCCCCAATTTTTTCTAGTGCGGCTGCGGACGAGAGTCGGATGAACCAGTCAGAGTCTTGCAATCCTTCCATCAATAAATCAACGCTACTGGAATCCTTAATCTCTCCTAGAGCCAGAATGGCCTGTTTCCTAATCACTTCGTCTTGATTCTTCAGGCATTCGAGTAATCGTCCAACGGCCGGTTGTCCAAGTTCTGCGAGCGCCCAGGTCGCATCGTCTTTAAACTCATCATTGTGAAGCATCGAAATTAACGGATCAAGGACTCGTTCATCGTTAATTTTCCCCAACGCTTTGATCACTGATTTCCGAGCATCGTAGTCTCGTATATAGCGGAGTAGAAGGTCCACGGCTGGTGAGCCAATCATGGCGATCGCTTCAACTGCGGCGTCCCGAACCTGCCAATCTCCGTCTCGAAGGCATCGAACGAGAGGTTCAACGCAACGTTCATCACCCATTTCTCCCAGGGTAATCACTGCTTCGCGTCGGACGACCCATTCTGAGTCATTCAAGAGATCGATCTGAATATCGATTTCATCTTTGACCTGCTCTTCGACTAACTCTTCTTCTTGTTCTGTTCCTTCTTCGTGTTCAGCAGAGGCGACGATGTCTGTTGTTTCTTCATCTGCTTCCGCCGTGATGGCTTCGGAGATTTCATCCACCAGCTCATCTTGAGGCAAGGTTGTCTTGCCTTCCAAGGATACAAACTCCTCCGTTTTATCTGAAAATGCATCATCCATATTTTTTTGGTCGTCCCGCATGCCTCAATTCCTCCAAATTCTCTTCAGGGTCGATCTGCAGAACCTTAGGCCTCTGCCGCGACTTTCTTTGATTTCCGCTGTTCCTCGCGCCGTTTAGCAGTTCGAACCTTCCGTTGCACTCTTCGTAAACGTTTTCGTAATGACCGGATGGTTGAATCTCCCTCAGGATTGTCGTTACTGGCTAGGGATTTGGTGACCTTGGTTTTTAGAGACGTTGCGTCTTCCTGAAGTGATCGTCGTTTGGCCATATGAAAATGCTCTCCTTACTCTAGAAATTTGATTGACGAATACTGGTACGTGTGGCCTTCTACCAAGTTGAGTCTAGTCAAGGGATTTGGATGGTGTCAACGGGGAAACGCCATACTTGGCAGGGTCTCAGGTTTTTTTCATAAAAAACCCCCGCTGAGCTCAGCCCAGCGGGGGTTTTTCGCAAAAATACTAAATATCAGCTACTCTTTGCAGAAACTTCTTTCGTACGCAATGACCTTCCAGGCTTCCTCTTCACTGATGGTGGCTGGAACTAAAGGCACCATGCCTGTGCCAGGGCTACCGTTCTTGATGACCCACATGAGTTCGCCATCTTTCCGTTTCTTGTGAAATTTGCAATTGGTGAAGTCACGGGGACCTGGGGTCAAGACGGCTCCTGCCGGCCCTTGGCCATCACCTTTGGCGCCATGGCAGTTCACACAAGTCCCTTTTCCTTCGAATAAGGCTTTGCCTTCCGCCACGATCTCTGGCGATGCTTCTTCGGCTTTGTCATAAAGAGGGGTTTTATCTTTTTTGGCTTCTGAGCGTTTATCAGCCGGAACGCGTGATGGAATTGGATCTTTTTCTGGGCCGGCAATGGCCAAGCCTGTGGTCAAAAACATAGCGGCAGTTAAGGTTCCAAGTACTTTCATCGAAAACGTCATGTAAGCCTCCTAAGGTTAAACAGAGTTGATGAGACCGTAAAAAAACATGGGGATTGCATTATCGCTTCCCCTTTTTTTCCTCTTTTTGGGTTGGTGTTGTTTGAGGGGTGAATTAACCTAATTCATAAACATAAGGTCAAATTTAAACCACCCAAACCTTTTCATCATATCAATCAGTTTTTTAGCCTGTCAAGAAGGTGAATAAGAGTTAATGTGGCATCCAATCCCGCAGAAGTTTTCCACTGCGTGTCAGGAGAACTGCTTCCACTGGTTATTTTAAAAATGGTGCAATAGGCAGGACTAAGGCTTTTCCAGCTTTATCCAGAACAAGTCAAATATGGTGCGTGCGAATTTATGGAAATTTTGAAGGGCGGGAGGATGGACGATTGAGCGGAGCCATTATCCCTCGAATTTTGCCATCAGGGCTTCAAGCGAATGTCTCGGACCACCTGACCTGGCTTTCCAAATGGACCTTTTAATTCTCCATTAAGGCGGATGATCACACCGGCCGCATTCCCTAACGTGAGCAAGTATTGTGTATTCGCCTTCCAGGTGCTTTTTTGTCCAGGTTGTAATAAGGCTTCATGCGGAGCCTGATCGTCAGACTGCACCACCACCCAGGTCAGTTGTGTGGCTTCGATTTCTAGGACCAGCGTTCCATTGAACCCGGTGGTCTTTTCGGGAACGGGGGAAACAGGCAAGGTCGGTATCGGTTGAGGCTCAGGGGGTAGCGGTGGAGGTGTGATATCAGATGGGGGAGGAGGAGTGATCTGTACTTCAGTGTTGACAGGGGATTCTGATGAAACGCTGTCGGGTGACTCTTCAATGGGGCGTGCAAGATCAGGTATTCCTTCCTCCTGTATTCCATTGATTGGTAAAGGAGTTTCGGATTCAGGTGTGAGTGGAACGGTTTCCTGTTGCCGGGGTAGGAAATAAAAGAGAACTCCACCGATGGCCAGAAAAAGAATGACAACAAGATTCCAATTGAATCGTTTGCGATGGGCTGCTTGCAATGTGACCTGGATGTGTTGCTGCTCCTCTTGGGTGCGATCATAGAAAGCGCTGGAGGTGGTTAGGAATAGCTGAATGGCATTATCTTCATCCAGGCCCAAGGAACGGGCATACGACCGTACGAATCCTTTGACGAACACTTTGGCCGGTAGGCTTGCGAAATCCTCTTCCTCAAGAGCTTGAAGATGGCGCTGTTGAATGCGAGTTTTGGAAGCGATCTGCTCCAAAGATAAACGTTGTCGTTCCCGGGTCTGTCGGAATAATCCACCAAGAGTTTCCATGGCGTTATCCTGAATGTGAAAGGCTTTTCCCGTATTCATGTTGATGGCTTGTCATAGGAAGACACCCGTCTTGTAAATGGTGTGCGTACCGAAAATCTTGGGGCCTATGACAAATCCTCAAAATGAGTCAGATGTTTAAAAGATGTAAATCGTTTATCAATGTCTTCACGGGTTAAATGCCTGAGTCGGTCCAGGCTGAATTCCTCCACATTAAAAGAGGCCATGACACTCCCAAAAATGATGGCCTGTCGAAGCCCAGCTTGTGAATAGTTTTCGGTGGCAGAAAGGTACCCCATAAAGCCCCCAGCAAAGGTGTCGCCAGCGCCGGTTGGATCTTTTACCGCTTCCAGCGGATAGGCTGGAGCTCCAAAAATTTCCTGCTGATGAAACATCAGGACCCCATATTCTCCTCGTTTAATAATCAGGGTTTTGGGGCCACGCGATAAGATCCGTTTCGCCACTTGCACGAGATTGGCGTCATCCCCTAATGCACGGGCTTCCCCGTCGTTAATGATGAGGATATCGATATGTTCGAGGACTTTCCATAACGCTTCCTTTTTTCCCTCAATCCAAAAATTCATGGTATCGCAGGCCACGATGGATGGCCGCTTCACTTGTTTCAGGACATCCAGTTGTAATTCTGGATCAATGTTACCCAGAAACAAGGCGGATGGCGTGGTATAGCTGGCAGGAATTTTCGGCCGAAACGTTTCTAGCACATTGAGATGTGTTTCCAGGGTTTGGGCTTCGTTGAGTTGATAGGAATATTCTCCTCGCCAGCGAAAGGTTTTTCCAGGTCGTTGCTCCAATCCGTCAAGATTGATGCCTCGACTGCTCAGGAAATCGAGATGTTCCTTTGGGAAGTCTTCGCCAACAACCGCAATGAGATTTACGTCTGTGAAAAAACTGGCCGAAGTGGAAAAATACGTGGCGGATCCTCCCAGCACATTCGAGGCTTCACCAAACGGCGTTCGTACAGAATCAAAGGCAACGGATCCTACTACTAATAAATTACCCATATGATTTAGGACCTTTTCTTGGAGTGTTGGGTGGTCGATAATAAATGGCGCCGTAATAGAAGCTGATACCGCTTTCGCAAGGTCGGACTTATTCGATTGAGCGGAGTGATGACGGCGTGTTCTAATGCGGTCTGACACGAGCAAGGCCCAAGGTCTTTTGCGAGATCGAGTGCCTGCCGAAGAACGATTTTAGCGGTTTCGACATTTTGATGCATGATGGATAAGATGGCTCCAACGGACACGGCGTCTTCTGTCTCGTGCCAGCAATCATAATCCGTGACCAGCGCAAGGGTGGCATAGCACAGTTCGGCTTCACGAGCCAATTTGGCTTCCGGAATATTTGTCATGCCAATAACATCCACACCCCATTGCCGGTAGAGAAATGATTCGGCTCGACTGGAGAATTGGGGCCCTTCAATGCAGAGGTACGTACCAGGACGGTGCACCGTCACGGAGACTCCTTGGCTGGCCTTTTCTAACACACTCGACAAGGTCCCACACATGGGATCCGCGAAGGCGACATGGGCGACAATGCCCTGGTCGAAAAACGTGTTATCACGTTGAGTGGTTCGGTCAATGAATTGATCAGGCAGGACAAAATCCCCCGGTTGAATGGATTCCTTCATACTTCCCACCGCACTAATGGAAAATACTCGCGTCACACCCATGGCTTTTAGGGCATGAATATTCGCGCGATAGTTTATGGCGGAAGGCAGAGTGCGGTGTCCTCGACCGTGGCGAGCCAAAAAGGCGACTCGCATGCCATGAAAGGTTCCCAGAATTATGGCGTCCGAAGGTTTCCCAAACGGGGTTGTCACCCGAACTTCTTTGAGGTTGGTGAACCCGTCCATTTCATAGAGTCCACTGCCTCCGATAATTCCGATTTGAGCCCGTTGGGTAGGCGAAGATGGCCGTTTAATATTCATTCACTCACTCGTTCTCCGCCATGTGAGCAGGTCTCTCTGATCAAAAGGGAAGGGCATGTGGTTTCAGTGGTATGCTGATTTGGGGCCGAACTAATGAGGAGTCTTTCATGTCTCAAAGGAGTGAAGTTTTCCGCATTGTATCATGAACTGCCCTGGATGGTTAACCTGACGATTGAGTGGATTTTAAATGGGACGTTGCTTCCGCAGGAAATGGTAACCTTGCAAAGGTATAGAGAAACTGATTGATGTGATCCACGATCTTGGTGGCCGCTTGACCTGGGATGTCTGACTCTTTCACTGTGATCCACTGAATACCGGATTCCTTCTGAAACCACGTCATTTGTCGTTTGGCGAAGTGACGGGTATCCCGTTTTAATAATCGCACAGCTTCTTCATAGGAATAGTCACCTGATAAGTATCCTGAAAACTGTCGATAGCCCAGCCCTTTCATGGAACCGAGCTCTCGAGGAAACCCTTGATTCATGAGGGATTGCGTTTCTTCCACAAGTCCTTTCTGAATTTCCCAATCGACGCGGGTTTCTATTCGCTGATAGAGGGTCTGGCGTTCCATGGTGAGCCCGATCAATAAGTATGGATAGGGAGCGTCGTCAAATCGGTGTTGCTGCTGAATGACCGATAGCGGCGTGCCAAGAAGGCGATACACTTCAAGGGCGCGTTGGACCTTTGGCTGGTCATTGGGATGTACCCGTTGTGCGAGTTCGGGATCCACCTGTTGAAGCTTTTTATAAAGAAAAGCTGGTCCCTGAGTTTTGGCTTCTTGGGCTAATTCATTCCGAATAATCCAATTGGCCGGTGGTCCCGGGCAAAGACCTCGTAAGAGGGCTCGGATATAGAGTCCGGTGCCTCCGATGACAAGGGGCAGGAGACCTAGGTGATGCAGGCGAGCAATGTCTTGGGTCGCGTGATGCCGGAAGTCGCCCGTGTTAAAGGATTGATCTGGATCGACGAGATCAATTAAGCGATGAGGAATATTTTGCTGTTCTGCTAATGAAGGTTTATCGGTACCGATGTTCATGCCACGATAGACCTGCCGGGAGTCCGCGGTTAAAATTTCCGTGTGGAGAATTTTGGCGACTTCAATCCCGATACGGCTTTTCCCGATTGCGGTTGGTCCCACAAGGGCGACGATGGGTTTCCATGCTGTGATGATATCGGCCTGTTTCATGAACAACCAGGGAATGAGCCTTATTTCAATGGACGGGCAAATATGGTGTGCAATTCTTCCAAGGAATGCCGAATGGCCACTCGCCTCCCATGGGGGCAGGTCATCGGAAAATTTTCTTGTGCCCAGTCCTGTAAAAGGATGGTGATTTCCGCCTGGGTCATGGGGCGTCCGGCTTGAACGGCACTTTGACAGGCCATGGTGGCCAGAATGGGTTTAATCGTGTTGTCCAGCGCATCTGTGGATTGCCACTCTGAGAGTTCATCCAATAATTCCAGGACCAGGGAACCGACGGATATATTTCCTAACATGGCTGGAATGGCTCGCACAACATAAGATGTGGTTCCAAATCGCTCCACCTCTAATCCTGCTTGAGCCAGAAAAGGTAGCCATTCTTCCATTAACTCTCCTTGGTGGGGAAGAAGTTCAACCGGCTCAGGGATGAGTAAGCTTTGTTGGAGAATTTCTTTTTTCTTCCATGACCGAAGCAGTCTCTCAAAGCGTACTCGTTCATGGGCCGTGTGTTGATCGACAATGAATAGATCCTGGTCGATTTGTCCAAGGAGATAGGTGTGATGAATTTGCCCGAGGGGATACACTTCACATGGCTGCTCCCTACTCCCATAGAGGGAGGGCGGCTCCTGGACAAAAAGAGAAAGAGGGTAAGGTCGATAGGTGCCCGTTCGAGGAAATTCGGACCCATGCTGGAATGGAGCCGGCGCGACATTAACTGATCCGGATGTTGTCCTGGTTAAATGAGGAGTAACTGGGCCAGACTTCTCCTTGTGCTCATCGGATATGATGTCGGGTTGGGGTTGCGTGAAAAAGAGAGCTTTGATGCCACGGAGAACGCCCATATGTATGAATTCTGGATGGGAGAAGCGAACCTCCCGTTTAGTCGGGTGGACATTGATATCGATTGTCTGGGGATCAAGTTGGATAAATACGATATATTGCGGGTATTTTCCTTTTGGTAAAAAGGATCCGTAGGCTTCATGCACCGCATGGGAAATAGTCGTATTTTTTATAGGGCGGCCATTAACAAAAATTTCCTGTGGCGCACGAGACGTTCGTGCATGGTGAGGACTGACAGTAAACCCTGTGAGTTGAAATGAACCAGCGTTATAGGTGACGGGGAGAAAGCGTTCAAGGAAGTCTGGTCCGTAAATCTGTAATAATCGATCCTGCAGTGAGGATACCGCAGGGTACTCCAGCACCGTATGATTCTGGTGGCGTAATCGAAAGTGGATCCCTGGATGCACGGCGGCCGCCTGTTGGACGACATAACAAATTTTAGAAAATTCGGTGGGAACGGTCTTGAGAAATTTCAGCCGCCCTGGAGTATTAAAGAAGAGGTCACGTACCTCCACTTGAGTGCCTAGAGGTCCAGTATAGTCTTGAACCTCCCATGCCACTCCTCCCATTGACAGGGTCTGGGTCCCAAGGGGGCTTTCGGGGGAAACCGTCTTTAAGGAAAACCGAGAAACGGAGGCGATGCTGGGAAGGGCTTCTCCTCGGAACCCCATTGTCAGGAGTGTCAAGAGATCTTCTTCGGACCGGAGTTTGCTTGTTGCAAAACGTTGACAGGCCAGTTGGGCATCCGTTCGCGTCATTCCTGCCCCATTATCCGTGACGCGAATGACCCGTCGACCGCCTTCCTCGACCTCAACGGTGATCAACGTGCTGCCAGCATCCAGGCTGTTATCAATAAGTTCTTTCACCACCGAGGCTGGTCGTTCAACCACTTCTCCTGCGGCAATACGACATGACACGCTATCTGGAAGAATGTGAACTTTTCCAGTTACGGTCGAAAGCATGGGATTCCAAGCACGGGGTGATTAGTGTGAAAAATAGAATGCGAAGACTTGCAGAAAATCAAGACAGCCCGGATTTTTTTAATTGCTCTTTCGCTTGTGTGGATTCTGGTGAATCTGGGTAATCTTGTATGATGGAGTTCCACAGTTCCTGAGCTTTTGATCGTTGGTCAATCTCAAGCATTATCTGTCCGAGCTTATATAAAGCGTGGCTCCGATATTTGCTGCTAGGATAGCGGCTGATGACTTGTTCCAGGGCTTGCTTAGCAGGGTCATAGTGTTTTTGCACGTAGAACGATTCCCCAAGGTAGTAATAGGCTTGGGGGGTTAAGGTGGTCGAAGGGTAATTTGTGACAAATCGTTTAAATTCCACCGAGGCCCGGTCATAATTTCCGTTGAGAAAAACCTTATAGGCTGACCGAAAAGCCGACGCCTCGTTTTCCGCCCCCGCGCTCTCCCCAGGGGGTCCGGGTGCAGCGGGTAACCCCGTCTGGGTCTCCCTCGGATTGGGAGCGGGGTTTGCAGGATTAGGAGTCGTGCCGTCCGGGGACTCCGACACAGACCGAGGTTGATGAATCACGTTGTCTATGCGGCCTTCCAGCGCCTTTACCCGAATGGACAGGTCTTGATCACGGCGTTGAGTGGTAGAACGGGTTTGTTCAATTTGTTCTCGGAGCAGAGTGCTGGTCCGTTCGAGCTTTTCCAAAAGGTGTCGAGTATCGAGGCTGGCCTCTTCTTCTGTTTTAATGAGTTCTCCCACTAAGAAATCATGTTCGTCCAATTGCGATTCAACCGTCTCCATTCGGTCAATAATTTGTTGTTCCTGCTTGTGGGACGCTTCCTGTTGGATCATGAGTGTTTGGACTTGTTTCTGGATGTCAGTTAGATTGGGCTCTGTTGCGCAACCCCATCCGCCCGTCAGGGATAACCCTATAAAAATAGCCGCTTTGGAAAATCTATGAGTCATGAAAGACTGGCCTCGGCTACAAAAGATGTCTGATATTAGGGAACCTAGTTACCCTTTATTTTATATCTTATCAATTGCCAGGGCGTTTAGACAAAGGGGGCATATGACGGTATAGAGATATACTCGGCCTTTCCTTGAGAATATTAAGTAATGATGGACGCTATTTTTGCGGTTTTGGGCTTTGCAAGCGATTTACCCTCTGGGCCAATTGGCCCAGTCGATCCTCATGCTGGTCCACTCGCTCACCCAATTTGGTCCCAATGGTATTGATAACATCACGCAATTTATTGACGGTTTCTGTTAACTGATTGAGGTGGGTCAGATTGGTTTGTGAGGTATCGGCGGTTCCCTGGACCTGTTGGAAAGAGGTCATGGCCCGATTCAGCCGCTGTTCTTGGCTTTCAATCCGAGCATTTAGCTTCGTACTGACATTTTCCAAAGCTTGGGCGACTGATTGAATTCCGCTGTTGACTTCTTGGAGGTGGGTATTGGTCAACTGGGTGTCAGAGTCAATTTTCCCCACCAGCCCGGATTGATGGGTTTCCAGGTCTTTTAATCGTGAGCTGATTCCGTCGACCGTCTGGTTGAGTTGATCTGTGATTTGGTTGACGCTCTGCACTTGTTGTTTTTGGTCTTGGGCGTCTCGTTTCAACTGTTGGAATTGTTGAACTGACTGATTGAGTGCTTGTCCCGTCTCTTCTTGTTTGGCCAGGCGGCTGGAGAGTGATTGCCTGGTTTGGTCAAGAGCTTGAGAAATGGAGTTGAGGCTGGTATTCACCTCGGCCAGATGGGCTGAAGTCTTTTGGGTATTGGATTGGAGTTGTTCAGTCAGTGTGGTTTGGTGTGTTTCAACCGTATTCATGCGTTCCGAAAGTCGTCCCGCTTGTTGAATGATTTCATCTCCGCGTTTTCCGAGTAAACTCCCCATGACTTCCTGGGCTTCCCGAAGCTTGAGGACTGATTGGGATAGATCCTGCACGTGAGAGGCATCTGCTTGTACGTGTGTCCCCAAAGCTTCCATATCTTTTTGTAAGGAATCAATTTGCGCAAGCTTGGGGCCTTGGTGGGTATTAATATCGGCAACTAATCGGGTCATGGCTGCATTCACATCTTGTTCCAGATAGGTCCGAAGAGCTTGCGTGTCGGCGGCGAGTTTGTCTTGCAGCATCGTGACCTGATTTTGCAACTGAGTGACTTGGCTTGATTGTTCATCAAGTCTGGCACTGAACAACTCTCCGGATTTCTCTACACCTCCCTGAACCTGGAGCATGGAACCAGACAGTTTTTCTGTGCGAGATTGCACAATTCCGAGGTCTTGTCGTTGTCCTGATAAATCTGTTTTGACCTGTCCAATCGTTGTTCCGAGGCTTGTCAGGGTATCTTTAAATTGGGAAAGGGAGTTCTGAAATTCGCCCATGTTCGTGGTTAATACTTGATTGTTTTCATCAACCTGTTGAGCGAGGGTCGTATTGTGGGTTTTTACCGTTTGCAGGTCTTCCCCTTGTGTCTGAATCGTTGATTGAATTGATTGGACATCAGATTTCAAGGCGTTTGTTTGGTTCTTATAGTCCTTTTGGAGATCTTGGATGCTTTTTTCAGTTTCTTCAAGTTTTCCATATAAACTAGCCACATCCTTCTCTTGGAGGAGCGTGGCTTTTTGATTAATAGAAGCCAGATTGCCCCGAGTTTTTTGGGCTTCCTCATTCATCTTGATCAGTTGCGCCTTGGTTTCATCGACTTGTAAGCCAAGGGCTTTTTTTTCATCTTTGATCTTGGCAATTTGTAGTTCTAAGTCTTTTTGAATTCTTGCAAGGTCAGCTTGTTGAGCCACGCAGCCTGTAGCCAATAAACCGGAGACCCCACATACAACTGCCCATTTGAAAGGGAAAGACGATGGCCACAGTCTTGAAATGTTTTGCAAGAATAGCCCTATATTCACTCTGGAATTATTCCTCCATGTTTTCGAGAACTGGTCGATTGAATGGGTTGCTAATTTTGAACTAACAAATGCCCTCTTCGGTTCAATTGGTAGCACACTTCTGTGATGTCCTGGCAAAATGGCTTGTCTTTTCCATAGGAAATAACCGTCAATCGTGAGGGATCAACACCCAATTGAGAGAGAAAATCCCGAACAGCCATGGCTCGTTTTTTCCCAAGCACCATGTTATAGGCCTGCGTTCCACGTTGATCGGAATGTCCTTCAATAATTAGGAGTGAGGAGGGATCGTTGGCGAGCCAAGCCATGTCACGTTCGAGAGAATCCTTAGCTTCTGCGGTGAGAGACCAACTATCAAATTGAAAAAATACATCCTCTAAACCAGCAGATACTGTGGCCAATTCTTCCTCATGAATTTTATCCAACTGCTCTCGAATGATTTCTGACGGTTCAGCTTTCGCTACTTGAACCGTTTCTGGAATTGGTTCCGTGTCTTTTGGCAAATTCGAGAGATCATTTTGAAATTCCGTCTGGGAGGTGAAGGGGGACGTCCCTGTTTGGTCTTGATCGGAACCGTCCATGACTGAAGAACTGGATTGAGTTGAGATGTCATTTCCGTTGTTAAACGGCATCAGTGGACTGGCACTGCTTTTTTCAATTTCAGAATCTTTCTCGGAAAGGATTCCAGCTTGGGGGTTCTGCTTGAACCATTGATCCATGTGATTGGGGTCATAGCCAAAATTGAGAGGATCAATCGGATCGAGTGGTTGAACGGCATCTGCCCGAACTTCCTCGGTGGAAGTACCTTGCCCTGACAGGGAAGATTCATCAATTGAGGTTCCTGCTACCCTCGCTGAATCGGCGTCTGATGGTGATGCCCCAGCCTCTTCGCCTGGGGAACCGGAGGCGGTGGAAACGTGGATCCGTTTTTCCCCACATCCCGACATACTGACGAGTGAAAGACTGAGAATGCCAAGTAGTGAAATCACATGAATGGCTGGGCGCATGGAACGACTCCTTTTTTGGACTATCACGGTTGTTGTCTCGTTAATTATGGTTGAAATGGCGACCAAGAGGGAGAGCTGAGATGTTCTCCTGCCAAGGAAATTTTCTCCAATCCTGCTCCCTCGCTAGTGATGATGTATAATTGACTTTCTCCTCTTCGAATCGAACTAAAGACAATATGGCGTCCATTTGGAGCCCAAGACGGGGAGTCATCAATGCTTTGCCCGTTGGTGATTTGTTTCCGTTGTTCCCCGTTCGGACTGATGCGGCATAATTTAAATCCCTCGCTTGGCACCCGGCACACATAGACGATCCAATCTCCCTTTGGAGACCATGCTGGCGCCGCGTTGTAGTCTCCATCATAGGTTAAGCGGCGGACGTTCAAGCCTTCGGAATCCATGATGTAAATTTGGGGGCGGCCTCCCCGATCCGAGGTGAAGGCCAGATGTCGCCCGTCGGGAGACCATGACGGGGACAAATCTGCGCTATTGTGGGAGGTTAACTGCTTCACGCTTCTACTGTCCAATTCTATCTGATATAGATCCGAGTTGCCATCTTGGGCAGCGGAATAGGCAATAGATTTTCCATCAGGAGCAAAGGTGGCCGTAATGTTCAGACTGGCTGGTGAAACCAAAATTTCTTCCCGACCGGTAGCCAATTCCCTTTTCATAATGAGTTGTTTGCGATCACGATATGCGGTGTAAATAAGCGATTTCCGGTCAGGGGCCCAGGTAGGCATGAGGTTTAAGTACCCGTCAGCGGTGACCTGTTGCGGATCATACCCATCGTAATCCATGACAAAAAGCTCTCGTCCATTCTCTTTTTGACCTACAAATGCGATTTTTGTCCTGGCAATGCCTTGCTCGCCGGTATATCGATAGACCAGTTCGTCTGCCCACCGATGGGCCATTAAGCGAGTGAGGGTTTCTGTCGTTTTGAGGGAAAAGTACCGTTTTCCGGTCAATACGTCCCGTTGTCCCGGATCAAATGCGCAGGCATCCAGGATAAGTCCATGGACTCCATTTGATGTCCCTCCTACTCCTATTCTCCCCCAGGTAGAGACCGTCACTTTTTGGAAGTGCGGTGCCAAATTTGATGAAAGACTCATACATTTATTGTCAGAAAAATCCCCTTTGTCAGGAGGTAATTCAGCAATTGAAAATATTTGGGAGCGTTTGAGATCTGCTTTAAGGACGGAGGCGACCTGAGTCTCAATGTCTTCTGAGAGGCCGGTATCCCGTTGAACGGGCGAGAATCCCATTACCCAAATAGGAATTTTCTGAAACTCTGATCGTGTGGCTTTGAGATCCGCTTCTTCCCCATGAAGAGAGGCTGGGGATACGGAAATAACAGAAAAGGCAAGAGGGGCAAGAATGGCATAGAGAGGCTTGAGTGCATTCTTCATAATATAGCTGGTGTCCTTAACTAATCCTTTTGATCCGTTTTAATAAATTGAAAACGCACATCCAGGAATGAATCGGAAATATCAGGCGGAAATGGTGGTAACGGGTTGACCGAATTCACCGCCCGTTGAGCGGCGGAATCGTAATATCCATTTCCTGAACTTTTATCAATGCGAATCTGGGAAATTTCTCCAGATCGAATAATACGGAATTTGAGCACCACTAACGGAGCATTTGCGACGAGGGGAGTTCTTCTCCACTGATCCTGAATGAGGTCCTGGATCATTCCATAATAATGATTTGTTCCCGCAGAAGCCTGAGCGGCAGTATTCCTGGAATTTGAAGCGGGTTGCACTTCCAGGAGTTGGAGACGATTTTTAATCGATTCAACCGGCGTGACGTCGGGAATAGATAATTTTGCAATTCGTTGATCCATTTCTGACTGTACCGGTTTGGTCAGTGGGGAAGAAGAGGACCCCGGTTGTTGAGGGGGTGGTGAGGCTGGAGACAGTTTTAAATTGGGGGCTGTCGCTTCTTCCAGTAATTGCTTCATCATATCTGACATTTTTTCACGTTGGGGAGGCTTTTCCGGTGGTGGGGATGGAGAGATTTGGGCTAATTGAGGAGCCGAGATTTCAGGGGCGAAAGGTTTTTCCTGTTGCGGCGTTGCGGCTGGGGGCTGTTTTTTGATCTTTCGAGTTGGGAGAGGTGTCGGTATTGTCGGGAGGGTTCGTTTAAAAGATTCCTCAAGATTACTTGATGGAGAAGCGTCGTTGGGTTTTCGTTCTTTTTCGGGCATCTTGAACGGGGTCACCGAACTCAATTCCGGTAGCATAGGAGCTAGTTTGACAGTTGGTTCAATTTTAGGAGGCTGATGTTGTGATACCGAATCCTGAGGCTCCGGAGGTACAGAAGTTGGGGGTGTAGCCTGTTTGGGAGATGGCGTTGGATAAGGCTTGGAAACGACTCTCGGTTGGGAAGAATGTAAGCGTTCCGGGCGCGAAATTTGTGGAGCAATGGGGGGCATTCGAAGATTTTCAAATAACGGGGACTGGTCTTTCAAGGGGGGGTGTTCGTTTACTTGGGGAGATGGTGTTGGAGCAGCCATTTCTTGTTTGTGAGGCACTACGATTGAGCCAACCGCCCCTTCCAAAAATTTCGATAATCGCTCGGATGGTGTTGGGACTGGCAAGGGAGGAAGAGTGGCTTCTATTGGTTGGGTCTTTGTTGGTTCTGCTTTTGTTGGTTGAGATTTTTGTTGAGGAGGCGCCTGGGGAGAAGATTGTTTTTGGTTTGAAGCAGGAGCCTGTGTTTCCGGTAAAGAAATAAGATTTACCTCGATGGCTCTGAGAGGTTCCTCAACTGTGGATTGAAATCGGAAGAACAGGGCCATCATGATGACGAGAGCATGGAAAAGACCTGAGGTGGCGAGTCCCCAACGGAATGAGGAGCTTTCTTGAGAACCGTCAGCAGCGAGCCCAAGGGAAATTAGACTTGGGGATTCAGCATGTCCCATTGGTCAAACGCTTAGCGGGAAATCCCGATGGTCTCGTCCTCGATGATTGTTTCAATCTTTGGGCCGGTAATCATTCCAAGGCGTTCAATTTTGGCCCCTTTGACTTCATCCATGACCTGCACCACGGTACCATAGGGAACCGTTTGATCTGCCCGCAGATACACCGAAATCAATGGATTTAAGATTTTGGCTTCTTGAAGTTTGCTTCGTAAATTTACCAAGCTAATAGTGTCGTTACCGAGGGATAGGGTGTGGTCTCGCTGAATCGTCACAATGAGGCGTTCTTCGGCTTGTATATTGTTGGCAGTTGTTGTCGGGAGGTTAATGTCTAAGCCACGATGTAGCATTGGGGCGGTAACCATGAAAATCACCAGGAGAACTAAGACGACATCGACGAGAGGAATGACATTGATTTCTGAGAGAAATTGTCGAGGCTTGGATCCAGTGGTCATCGGGTCACTTCCACTTCAAAGGCTTTTTCAGATTCTTCAATTGTATTGAGAAATTCAATGGTAAACGCCTCAACTCTAAAGGACATTTTCCGAATTCTAGAGAGAAAATAGTTGTAGGCCATCACGGCAGGGATTGCGGCAAATAGCCCGGCAGCAGTGGCCACAAGTGCTTCAGAGACTCCAGGAGCAACTGCGGCAATGCTTGCTGAACCTTGCATGCCGATTTCATGAAAGGCATTGATAATGCCCAAGACTGTTCCTAGAAGACCAATAAACGGAGTCAGATTTCCTGTGGTCGCCAAAAAAGGCAAATAGGCTTCCTGCTGGCTGATTTGGTTCTGGATGATGTATTGAGAGACCTTTTCCAAGTACTGTCGGTTTGGGGACCGCTCTGCAGGTTTTGCCTCCAGGGGAGGTCTCGATGTGAAGAGATCTGAGGATTCGGGCAAGCGGTCGGTAATGCCCAAATACACCACTGAGCTTGGGCTATAGGATAATGTTTGAGCCTGGCTTCTTAAAGTGTGCTGGTCGATGGGATTCTGTTCGTACAATTGTAGGAATTGGGATTCTTCCTGCCGAATGCGACCAAATCGCCTGAATCTGTTCACGATAATTCCCCATGAAATCACCGAAAAAATTGAGAGGACTAAAAGTATGACAATGGATAGCAGGCCCAAGGACCCAAAGAATTCAGAAGGATTGGCAGCAAAGGTCATAGGTTGTGTTTCGACCTCCTCTAGGCTGGTCAGAAGCTAAACAGGGGATATTGATAATGAAATAAACCACTGGGAGATGAGGTATGGCGGGGCCGACGGGATTTGAACCCGCGACCTCCAGATTGACAATCTGGCGTCCTAAACCTAGCTGAACGACGGCCCCGAAAATTTTTTTTGATCTTGGGCAAATAGCCCACGCATTCATTCAAAGAGGAAATGAAGTCGATGAAGAATTTCGTAATATATCAGATCAAGAAGACTATAAGCCAAAAAAATATATTGGTAGGCGGAACAGGGATCGAACCTGCGACATCTGCCGTGTAAAGGCAGCGCTCTGCCAGCTGAGCTATCCGCCTAAAAATAAAAACGCTACAATTCGTCCATTATAACAGGGAGTTAGGCCTTGTCAACTCAAATGAAATAGTGTGGAATACTGTTTGACATGACCAGGGCACGTGGGTATAAGGCAGCACACCCAAATGTTGAATGCGGGAAAAAATATATGGTCGTCCTAGTGACGAGAGGGAAGAATAATTATGGGATATAAAATTAAAGACCTTACCAATAAATCTCCTATGGTGGAGCAAGCTCAGTTTCTGTCTAGTAAAGAACGGTTTTTGTTTTTTGTGGAAGAGAATCGGGCTCTGGTATGGGGAGGCATTTTTCTTGTTCTGGCTGTGGTTGTGGCGATTGTGACGCTGGGTTGGCTCAATCAAACTAATCAAGAACATGCCTGGGAACTAGAAGGTCAGGCGCAAACGGTTTATTTGGATCGTCCACTAGATGATGTCAAAAAGGGCCAAGAGAATATTCAAAAAGCTTCAAGCCTGTTCAAGGACATTGTTGAACAATTTCCTGGGACGCCTAGCGCGGGAGTCTCCTCATTTTTATTAGGGAACAGTATGATGGAGGAGAAAAATTACTCAGGGGCGATAGAAGTGTATACTTCCTGGATCAAAGAATATGGTCAAGACCATATCTTCGTCGGATTAGTCCAGCAGCGGTTGGGGTTTGCCTATTTACTTAATGAGAATCGAGAGTCCGCCCTAAAGGCCTTTGACGCGGTGCTGGCCGATCCCCATGCGTTAAACAAAGACCAGGTAGTTTTTGAGCTGGCGAAGATTGCAGAGGCTGATGGAAATATTGCTGAAGCGGTTGGGCAGTATAAAAAGGTTATCCAGGAATTTCCTTTATCTCCGTTTGCGTCGGAAGCTGCTCTCAGGGTGAAGGTGTTAGCGCCGGAAGAAACCAAAGATTCTCCCTTACCGGAAACAAATGACGTGGGAGCGATTGAGAAGAACAGTCCTGAAACCCCACAAGTTCAGAATGAAGGAGAAGGGAAATAGTGTGGGTGCAGTCGTTCAACAAATGGGTGAGTTATTGGCTCACCATTAACATGCGGCCAGCCTGAATAATACTGGAAGAGAGGTTATTGAGAGCTTGCAGATCGTTCACGCTCATCCTAAATTGCTGGGCAATTGTCCATAAACTATCTCCCCGCCTGACCTTATACCATTTAGAGTCGTTTTTGTTTGAAGGGCTGACCGACGGTTCCCCTTTTATCCGTAACCGATCTCCTGGATGAATGATGTGGCTAGAGAGATTGTTTAATCTCATCAGTGAATCCACGGATTTTCGAAATCGAGCAGCAATACTTCCAAGGGAATCCCCTGATCGAACGCGATACCAGGTGATTTCAGTGTCAGCATAATCGTCATCAACTCCTCCACGAACTCGGAGCTTAGTCCCCACTCGTATAATATTGCTTCGTAAATTATTCATTTCTTTTAGTTGACTGACTTTCATCCCAAACCGTTTGGCCACTACCGATAAACTCTCACCACTTCGGACCGTATGCCATTCCGTTGGGGGAGGAGGTGGTTGGCTCCAGACGGCGAGTGTCGGATGCAGTTCTTCGACCAATGAAGCCATACCGAGGGGTACTTTCAGGTAGTAGCCTGGACCCGTAAGGCTAGGTACGATACTTCGCCGAAGTTCCGGGTTGAGTCGTTGGAGTTCCTCAACCGAAATTCCCGTTTGTTGCGTAACGGCTGAAAGATGAACGCGTTTCGTAATCAAGACTTCTTCAAATTCATGGCGATCACCGTCAGGAGTACTAAATCCATAGGCTGTAGGATTTTGTGCGATAAGGGTTGCCGCAATAAAGCGAGGCACATAGTCTTTGGTTTCCCGTCTTATGTGCCGTGACTGTCGAATTTTCCAAAAATCACGGGTCCCCGTATTTTTGATGGCCCGAGAAATCTTTCCACTTCCTGCATTGTACGCTCCAAGGGCGAGAGGCCAGGAGCCAAACTGGTCATATAAATCACGAAGATGATGGGCGGCAGCAACTGTGGATTTAATAGGATCCCGTCGTTCATCCAAATACCAGTCGACATCAAGTCCATACACACGGCCGGTCCCTTTCATGAATTGCCAGGGTCCTGAGGCACGGGATCGAGAAAATGCACGAGGGTTGAACCCACTTTCGACGAGGGAAAGATACATGAGTTCCGTTGGGAGACCGAGTTCACGAAAAACGGGTTCTACAAGGTCTTGATAATGGTGAAAACGGTCAAGATACGATTGAAATCGTTCATGAATCCCATACTGGAAATATTCCAGATTTTTCTCTACTGAATCGTTCAGTACAAGGGGAATGGTTCCATAAGCCCCTGATTTCCTATGTTGGGGGACTTCCCATGTTTGGTCGAACACCTTGGCAAATCGGGCTAGGACAACCTGCGACCGTTGCTCAGTTGAGTCAGCAGGGTAGAAACGTAATTTTGTAGAGGAGTTGATTGAGAACTGAGATTGAGCGTCTAAGGTTTCATTCGTTTTCTCTTCAGGTAAATAAGCCCCCTGGTTTAGGGTACCGCCAGATCCGTGAGAGATATCAATGGAAGTGGGGGCAATGGGTTTTTCAGAATCCGATGATTGGCTCTGGTGTGCGGGTGTTTGAGCTAGGTCATCTACAGAAGACTGGTTCGAGTCGTCTCCGGAAGATAACCCTGTGATCCCTGAAGTCGGTTTCTCAGTTTGATCTAGGAGAAAAGATGATTGCTGATTATTTTGAATGGTGCTCGTCGGAAACGTTTGAGTCTCAATTGAGGGTCCTTGGTGAGCGTGGCTATTTGCAATAGCATAATTAAACGTCAGCTCTTCCGTGGAGTCATTTGGAGGTGAGAACGATGGTTCGCCGAAGGATGGTTGTGGGCAAAGAGCCAACGTGATCAAAATGACACTGGAGCCAAAAAGTAGATTGCTGGCAATGCCAGCCGCTCCCAGAGGAATGGTGGAACGTTGAACTTGTAACGTTTTATCTAAGTGATTCATTTTATAAGACATTTCGGCAAATCTATGCACAACTTAATAGGCTACCCTTGCAAGGAAAGATTGTCAAACATATTCATGAACTTTTGATCTTTATCCATAGGTGGAAATTGTGCACGAACCGCACCAAAAATTAAGTCTAGGAAAGAAAGAAAAAAACTGTGGGAGGGTGAATGAGAGTGACGTTTTTATTCCGGTAGTTAGGCAAAAATGTCACCGATGGGGGTTGGCTGGCAGGGTCCAAAGTAAAATATGGCCTTCTTATCCAGATGCCATATCCTTTTC
Organism: uncultured Nitrospira sp.; assembly: GCA_902500695.1. Lineage (GTDB taxonomy): Bacteria > Nitrospirota > Nitrospiria > Nitrospirales > UBA8639 > Nitrospira_E. The sequence continues at coordinate 29,114 of CABVRQ010000050.1, forward strand.
CCATGCAATGCGTGAGGGTATGACCGAGGGGCATGATAATGTCTTTTCTGACCCTGGCAAAGAGCAACCCTTGCAGCCCTTTGCGAATCCGTTCAACGGATTGGGGTTGCTATAGTGCAAAATTCTAAGGGGAAGGCCTATGGTCCTTCAAATCGTTCACTGGTCGGAGTTTAGCTTCTTAAATATTCCAGTAGGGATCAATATTTCAATAGAGCCTACATTCTGAGCATTTTTGCTTTGTAGGAGACATACCCCCATTCATTTCATTTAGTTGGGCAGACTCAACCTTTCGATGCCCGGTTGCATGCATTTAATCCCACCTTTTCCTCGATCATGACGGAATCAATCAAGGGAAATGTCCGAAAATGTTCCGATCCCGCTTCTCCGTCGAAATTGGCCCACCCCAAAACAATCCGACCATCGGGAAATACGTTTCTGATTAATTTGACCGGACTTAAGCCTGCGACATTTTGATCGAACCTGGAGGGGGATGCCCACCACATAAAATTGGCTCCAATCTACGGATGTCAGGGGTCAGGTTGAAAATTGTGGAGCGATCGTTCGGGCAATCTCTTCTATATGATTGATAGAACAGTCGACTCCCAGATCCGTGGCTTCGATTATGGGTGTAAACTCGATAGGAAATTGCTTGTG
>CABVRQ010000051.1:0-3864 GCA_902500695.1 uncultured Nitrospira sp.
AATATCCGGTTATTCGGCGTGAAGGGATTTAACCGGATCAATCCGGATCGCTCGTCGAGCAGGGGCCATTCAGTAAATCAGTCCTGTGGCCGTGGCCACCAGAAGGCCAATAAGGAGATATTGTTCATCGACATAGACCGGCAATCCCGGAAGCTCAATCGTGAGCACCAGTGGGCCGGCGACTCCCAAATCAACTCTCAACCCTCCTCCCAGCATCACAAGAATCATGGATTCAAATAAAAAGATTTGACGGGGCCTGGCTCCGATGGCGCGCAACAAGCCGATTTCGGCATATCGCTCTCCCACGGATATCCACATCATGGTCAAAATACCAATGGTTCACATGACGAACGAAATTCCCGCAATTCCTGACGCAGACAACGTCACCACCCGCATGACATCATCCAACATCTCCAGCATCGCGGTCTCTCGCAGAGGTCGTAGTGGCGCAGACACGCTTGCCGAGAGGGCCGAGACTGCCTATGCCTGGATCACGTCCCCTCTCCAAACATTTTCTGACCAGGTCACTCCCGAGGCGATTAAATTGGTGAAGGGGCGTTAGCGCCATCCTACGCCACGGCAACTGAGCGAGAGACGCCTCAGTACTGCCCGACTCCTTATCCGGAGATAATCCTGAACAGCAATATTGTTCGAGCGATGGATTGGGTATTGTGCCAGAAGCCTGCAAACGACGACGACACACAGAGCAGACACAAAACGGAGACGCAGTAAAGTAGGACGTGCCTTCTCTCCCGGCTTTCGACCGAAGCGGGAGGAGGGGGCATTGATGGTGAGCTTGGCGCAAAAAAGGAACTGAGTGTCTGAGCGATTCCGAAATTTTTGGATTAACAATTCGATACGGGGCTCTACCATTTCTTCAAAAGATCGCTTACCATGTGCTTCGATCACCACTGTTTTTGAGAAATCCCCTTCGTCCTGATTTACACGCTCGGTATATCTCTAAACCCAGCCTATGAAGAAAGTTCTCTCAAGCCAACTAGTATTCTCACCAAGCGATCTTATCCGCTATCTGGCCTCGCCGTTCGCGTCCTGGATGGACCGGCATCATTTAGAGAATCCTGGCGCCGTTGCGCCGGATGAGGAAACCGAGGATGGACAACTGATCGCGCAGACCGGCGCGCAGCACGAGCGCACGGTACTGGATGATTTCAAGGCTTCTGGGGCCAACGTCGTTGAGATTCCAAAGACTGATCCGGTCGTTGCCCGCACAACAACCCTCTCCGCAATCAGCTCAAAGGTCTCCATTATCTATCAGGCGTTTTTGGAACATGAGCCATTCGCCGGATATGCGGACTTTCTTCTGCTCGATGAATCCGGACGCTATCAGGTGTGGGACACAAAGCTGGCCCGCTCGCCCAAGCCGTATTATGCGATTCAGCTTTGTTGCTACTCGGACATGCTCGCCGCCGTCACCGGGACCACGATGCCGGAAAAGTTCGGGCTCATCCTCGGCACCAAGGACAGGGTAGAGTTTCGCATCGAGGACTTCATTCACTACTACCGCCGCATCGCGGCGAATTTCCTGACGATGCAGAATAGGTTCACCGGGAACATCACGGATCTCCCTGAACCCCTTCCCCGAGCCGACCACGGCCGCTGGACTTCCCATGCGGAGAAATTCTTTCAGGACACGGACCACCTCGTGCAGGTGGCGGGAATCACTGTGGGGCAGATCAAGAAGCTAAAGAAGGGTGGTATCGCGACAGTGGCTGATCTCTCAAGAGCATCAGGCACCGCCATACGCAAACTGGCTGCAGACTCTCTGGACAAACTCGTCGCCCAGGCGCGGCTACAATGTCAGACCCGGGCCGATCGGATTGGAAATCCCGATGCCCCGCCGCGCTACGAAGTCCTGCCTGGCACCGGTGCGAATGGCGAAGCTGTGGGCCTCGCGGCACTTCCGCCCGACCATCCGGCGGATGTCTTCTTCGACATGGAGGGCTACCCGCTGGTTGCCGGCGGACTGGAATATTTGTTTGGAGTCTGCACCCGAGGAAGCGAGCAGTCGGATTCCTTTGACTTCATCGATTGGTGGGCCCATGACCGGGAGCAGGAAAAGCTGGCCTTCGAAGGCTTCATGGACTGGGTCTTCAATCGATGGCAGCACAACCCCGGCATGCACATCTACCATTACGCCCCTTACGAGGTCAGCGCGGTTCGACGATTGAGCACGCGCCACGATACCCGCCAGGACGAGGTGGATGCGCTGCTCCGGAACGAGGTGTTTGTTGATCTCTTTCAGATCGTCCGTCACGGCCTGCGCCTCGGCGAGAACAGCTACTCTCTCAAGACGGTCGAACGCCTCTACCGACCAAAACGCGCCACCGAGGTTGCCACGGCGGCTGATTCGATCGTCCAATACGCCAGGTGGATCGAAAGCCAACAGGCGGATGATTGGAATCACAGCCCCATCCTGAAAGACATTCGCGACTACAACCAGGACGATTGCACATCCACGGCAGAGTTGCTGCAGTGGTTACGGAACGTGATCGTCGAACATCAGATCACTTCCGTGACCCGGGATTCCGACCCGGCTCCGTCGGCGCTAAAAGAATTACCCCCGGAGGTTGTGGCGCGATTGGAGACCGCCATAAAGCTTCGCACCCAGGGCGATGCAATCTCCATGATTCTTGCTGATGTGATCGACTTTCATCGACGGGAAGAAAAGCCCATGTGGTGGCGGATGTTTGACCGCGCCACGGCAACCTCTGAAGAACTCCGCGACGACCCCGCCTGCATCCAGGGCATTGCCGCCATGGGATCTCCCATGCCGGAAAAACTTTCGTTGGTCCAAACCTATTCCTTTGACCCTTCCCAGGAATGCAAACTGGCTGCCGGGGATACATCCAAAGTGATGTTCACCCATAACCTGAATGCGAAATTCACCCTCTTGGAGCTGGATGTGTCCGCAGGAAGGCTGGCTCTCAAAATTGGCAAGAAGGGTCTGACCGAGAAATGTGCAGGCATATTTCCTCAGCAGGGTTCATTCCTTCCGGACGAGCATGTCTCGGCGACGGCCATTCAGCTTGCGCTGACGGAAGTGGTTGCCAGACACTTGTCAGGGAAACTTGATGCCCCGGTATCCGCCCTCTTGAACCGGAAGCCCCCTGCGACTGCGCTGCAACAGGCTGATGAAACGCCAACCGAGGCGGCCATCCGGATTGCCGGTTCGATGGCCGGTGGATGCCTGGTTATTCAGGGGCCTCCCGGCACGGGAAAAACATTCACGGCTTCACAGGTCATCACCAGACTGCTCGCTTCCGGCAAGAAAGTCGGTGTCGCCTCCAACAGCCACAAGGCCGTGATCAATCTTCTCGCCGCCTGCGGCGACGCCGCGAAAGCCAGCGGTTCTCAGCTCCACGGACTAAAAGTTGGTGGCGACCCCGATGATCCCTTGTTTACCTGCAACCCCGGCGTGCAATACCTCAAAGACACCGGCTCCGCGCACCAGACCTACACTCGTGGCGTTGTCGGCGGAACGGCTTGGCTCTTTACCAGGCCTGAGTGGGAAGGTGTACTCGATTTTCTCTTCATCGATGAAGCCGGACAGGTGGCCCTGGCCAACGCCATGGCGATGGCTCGATGCGCAAATAACCTCGTGCTTCTGGGTGACCAGATGCAACTCGAACAACCCGTGCAAGGCTCCCATCCCGGCGATGCCGGGCTTTCCGTCCTCCAGTACGCGCTCAAAGACATGGAGGCCAGCCAACCCGACTCCCCTATCATGCATGCCGTGGTACCTGCGGACTACGGCCTTTTCCTCGGGGAATCCCGCCGTATGCATCCGGCCGTCTGTCGCTTCATCTCGGAGAGCATGTATGAGAGCCGCCTTGGATCCCATCC
>CABVRQ010000051.1:3964-29312 GCA_902500695.1 uncultured Nitrospira sp.
GTAGTCATTGCGGATCCCCGAATCGCCGGCACTCCTCCAGGTTCCCTGGACGAGATGAAACTCATCAATCTGTTTTGCAAATTGACCATGTATCCACCGCCATGTGAAAACTGATCGCTCCGCCCCACAACGAACTCCATAAGGGAACTTCCCCCATATCGGACGTAAGCGTTTGAGATCCATCGTGAGTTGCGCGAGGGCTATTGTACCTTTGCCGGGAACCTACCTACCGCTGGATACCCTGAACCCTAAATTCTGGATGATCTTCAACGCTGCCACACGTTTCCCACGATCAGAACCGGCAGGGATTCAAAAGCGTTGGACTTTCCAAACGACATGAATGGTTTCAAGGAAGGTAATGAGGGATCCGGCCAGATCCAACGAAGCCGGTTGGTTCACAGCGGTACGCTGATGGGCGTGATGGTAGCTATGTAGCCCTTCACCCAAAAACACAAGAGTGACTCCCCAATGCATATTTCGCGATTCATCCCGGCTGCCTTCCGTTTTCCCGCCAAACATATGACCAAGAGAATTGACCGTCCAGGTTAATTGCTGCATGAGGGAAATTCTCAAACACCCGGCCCAGAAGAAAGCCCGAACCGCTTCATCCGAACCTCCCATGCCATACCCGATCATGGCCGGCACGACTAACGACGTGGCACAGATCGGCCAATACCACCGACTACATCCTCGACTTATCGGATCACTGATTATATCTTTCGCATAGAGACGGGTATCGGTTGGCCATTCCACAAACATCCATAACACATGGGCATGCGCGAAACGCATGAACCCGGAGGTGATCTTCTCTTGCCGACTCCAATACGGACTATGAATATCCAATGGCTGATCAGAAAAACGATGATGCCTCCGATGGTCAGCCACCCATCGATCAATAGGGCCTTGCATCGCCCACGTGCCCCAAATGCCCAATAACCATCGAACCAATGGACTCGTTTCGAAGGCATGATGAGAGAAATATCGATGCAATCCCACGCTAACCCCGATAAGGTTGAACAAGAAAAATACCAGGAAGAGAAAAACCGTGGTGGAAGTGGGAGCAGAGAAACCAGAAGACAGGAGCCCGACAAGGGTGCCAACAAGAGGGATTCCAATCGACGCCCCATTCACCATAGCATTGTGCCTCATGGCCTTTGAATCTGTCATAATGCCCACGTCACTCAATCCCACGTTCATCAGAGACTTCTCCCTCCCTCACAAAACGTGTGTCTGTGTCTCATGTTATCATTCACCTCGAAAAAGCTTGACCCAACATTACAAGAAATCCATTTGCGTTTTGACGTCATAAGGAGAAGACCGACCAGACCAGGCACCCGCCTTTTACCTCAAGACAATCGGTTGGGGGGTGTAAGGAAATTTTAACTGAGCGAGGGCGTCTGACAAGAGGGCATGAGCCCAAAAGGATTTGCCTCACAGGAATGGCTCATTTCAAAGAGCAAGTGAACGGTGCTATTGAACAACCGGTGGCTCTGGCACATCAATGGTCACCTTGGCGGGAAAGAGATTGTGGGTGTCGAAGGGGTGCCGGGCTTCCTGTAGAAGCGTGTCGATGCGAGGCTCGACCATGCCTTCGTACGAGACCTTCCCATTCGTTTCCACAATGACTTCATCCTTAGAAACACTCTCCTGGAGAACGACCAGTTAAGCCGATTATGGTGACCCCACATTTTGCCGATACATTCCCTAATTGTTACTGAGAGGAAGACGTGCCCAATACGTTAGCCCACATCGGCGTGCAAGGCCTTCTGAATCGGGCGGTCAAACCCGGGATCGATCCCAAACTGGTATGCCTGGGTTGCTTGCTTCCGGACATCCCATGGATCTTCCAAAGAGTCTTGATGGAATTCTTGCCGGGAAGCGATCCTTATACCATTCGCCTGTATTGTATCGCTCAGGCTTCCTTTTTCGTCACGTTGATGTTATGCGGGGCCCTGGCCTTTCTTACGCATACGCCAAGAGCCGTGTTCCTGATTCTCGGAGTCAACGTCCTCCTTCATCTCGTGCTGGATGGGCTTCAAACCAAATGGGCCAATGGCGTCCATCTCTTTGCTCCACTTTCATGGGACTTATGGAATGTGGGGTTATTTTGGCCGGAAAGTCTTCCAACCTATATCATGACCGGAGGTGGCTTACTCTATATAGGATGGCAATGGCGAAAGGGGATATCGCAGCCTCTCCCAATCTCGCCCTTGTCTCCTTTCAAAGTGGCGATATCGGCGTCGTTACTCATCCTCTATTTCGCACTGCCTTTTGTCCTTTTAGAAGGACCTCGAAACGCCAATAACCATTTTGTCCGAACACTTGAGGAAACGGAGGCTCGTCCAGGACGCCCTCTGGAACTGGATCGGCCATCGTATGTGAAAACTCCCTCAGGAGATATGATTGGCCTATTCAACGGTGAACAAATCAGCACCACGCAAGAGATTCTGGATCACTCCGCTACCGTCTCGATTCGTGGGCGGTTTGTCACGCCCACTCAACTGGATGTGTTGGAATTCCACGAACATTCCACCTGGTTTCGTGATACGGGCAGTTACCTGGGTATCCTTCTCCTACTTGGCATGTGGTTGGGAGCCTTCATGAAACAAGGCATCCTCCCCTATCCACACAAATCCGAAAACCCTTCAAATTAGAAACACCCATAAATGCCCAACCCATCAAGGAGGGCCATCGCTAAGGTAGAAAGGCGAGAACGGTCATTCAACTGCCAGCCAAACGGGGATATTCCCACAAGCCAGCCAGGAATTCGGTCAAAGGTTTTGGACTATTCATAACTTTTTCAGACTTCCCTCACTAATTACCCTTACTACCCTTACTCAAACGCGAACCTTTCCATTACTTCTCCGACCTCAAAACTATTTTTACCACTACTGGATTTATTTCCACGACTGGGGTAAATTTATTTTTTCCATTAATTCACGAATCATCGCCCGTTTTTTCATCCGGGTTCCCTTGTTTTTCCATGCTTCTATTTTACTATCCGGGTTTCCCAAAGGGGTACAACCATTAGTCATACCATTAGGTATTTCGAGAGGATCCGTATCTGAATCCCAATTTCCAGCACAAAAAAATAGTCCAGGTATGGATACGATCCATTTTGGCAGGTGGCTTGCTGATCGCCCTCCTAGGAACCCTTTTACCCGAGACGTTCGCACAAGAGAACAGATCCAATGCCGGCAGGGACCATCGCGACCGCAGACCCGGTGATAGCAGGGACCATTCCGGGACCAGACCCGATAATGGCAGGAACCATCTCGAGATCAGAGCCATTGATGGCAAGAACAACAATGTGCAAAACCCGGCCTGGGGAAGCGCCCATAGCCAATTGCTTCGGCTGGTCAAACCGGATTACGAAAATGGTAGCTGGACACCTGCCGGCGACAACCGGCCAAATGTCCGTGACATCTCCAATACGGTAGCCGCCCAGGACAAACCGATCTACAACGAAAAAATGGCCTCGGACTTTATCTGGCAATGGGGGCAATTCATTGACCACGATATCGACCTGACCGAGGGGGCCGCCCCCCTCGAACCCTTTCATATACAAATTCCAACAGGGGATCCTGCCTTCGATCCACAATCAACCGGAACCCGGCAAATGTCGCTGAACCGGTCCGCCTATGATCCGGCTACCGGGACGGATTCCAGGAATCCACGGCAGCAAATGAATCAAATTACCGCGTTTATCGACGGATCCATGGTTTATGGCTCGGACCACGTACGAGCCGCATCTCTGAGAGCTAATAACGGAACAGGCCGGATGAAAACCAGCCGGGGCAATTTATTGCCGTTCAATACCACCAGCCTGCCTAACCAGGGCGGCCTTGCTCCCACGTTATTTGTAGCGGGAGATGTTCGAGCCAATGAGCACGTGGGACTTTTGACTATGCATACCCTGTTCCTGCGGGAACATAATCGCCTAGCTGACATGATCCATGAGGGTTCCCCTCGATTGGGGGAGAATGCCATTTATGAAGCCGCGAGGATCTGGGTGGGGGCCTTGATCCAGGTCATCACCTATAAGGAATTTCTCCCCGTCCTCCTCGGACCCAATGCCCTGAAGCCCTACACCGGATACAAGCGTGAAATAAATCCCGGAATTGGCAATGAGTTCAGCACGGCTGCCTATCGGGTGGGCCACACCCTGCTCTCACCGGTATTACTCCGACTGGATAAAGAAGGAAAGCCGATCCGGGAAGGGCATTTACCTTTGCGGGAGGCATTTTTTGCTCCGGAGCGTCTTATCAAGGAAGGAGGGATTGATCCGTTACTTCGGGGACTCGCGAACAACCGAGCGCAAGAGGTAGACAACTATATCATCGACGACGTAAGGGATTTTCTCTTCGGCCTCCCTGGAGCAGGAGGATTCGACCTGGCCTCACTCAATCTTCAACGGGGACGGGACCACGGACTTGCGAGCTACAATGATGCCCGGTTGGCCTTCGGCCTCTCACCAGCATTGTCCTTTGACGACATCACCAAGAATCGTGAAGTACAGCAAAAGCTGGAATCCGCATATGGAAGTGTCGAACGTGTGGATTTGTGGATGGGCGGAGTGTCTGAAGATCATCGCCCTGGCGCGTTGGTGGGGGATTTGTTTTACACTATTCTGGTGGATCAGTTCGAACGGTTACGGGACGGAGACCGGTTTTTTTATCTCAACGCTTTTCCCAATTTTGAAATTAAAAAATTGGAAGAGACCACCCTCGCCGACATCATAAGACGGAATACCACCATCGACCGGGAGATTCAAGAGAACGTATTTCTCGTCCCGCAAAAAGATAATCGTCAGAGAAGACGCTAAGCCCTTTCCTCAAGACCACGACCCGAATTTTCAATCAACCCGGAGAGGAAGCTCAAATGTTCAACATTCGGGTTTCCTATTCATTTTTTCGTGGTTCAGTTTGCCTTCTATCATCACCCACCTTTTCCGTTCCCGCGCAAGCGCGTGCATTTTTTATCAGGCCACTACTGCTCACGACTGATTTTGGTAGACGGTACTTCGATGGTCAGTTTGGCGGGAAAAAGAATGTGGGTGTCGGAACGGTGCCGGACTTCCTGTAGAAGCGTGTCGATGCGAGGCTCGACCATGCCTTCGTACGAGACCTTCCCATTCGTTTCCACGATGACAGGTTTGGAAAAATCCACCAGGTCCTGATTCAGAAACAGGGTATAGCGGCGAATACGATTGGTACTCACCACGATCTTGTTGGGAGCCGTGACCTGGGCGTGCAATTTGGCGTACACCCCTCCCGTAATAAATTCATCACGACTGTCAATCAGGTTTTCGGTAAAGGCGGCAATCTGATCCGTCATATCGATACGCACCCACGAGAATGGCGTAAGGTGGCTGGCATCCCGAACCAAGGAGATGGTCCTTGGCAATGAATCCCGTTGTTGGCCATCAAACCAGGCGATCAGTTCCGGCAGGGCTTGCTTGGGAAAGAAATGCCCTCCCGCATGGGGATGCGTCCAGGTATGCTCCTGGTACTGATAAGGAATGCCGCGACGCTCCATCTCTTTGACCAGGTCGCGGCTCAACTGCACTGGCATCACCTGATCCGCCGAACCGTGAATGACATAGACGGGCGTATGGACCAAATTTTCGACGAATGGAAACAGCACATCATCAATACCGCTGGCCATCGGCGCGATCCCCGCAAAGTGATCCGCATAATGCATCCCGATGATCCAGGTTCCAATCCCGCCATTAGACATACCGGTGAGAAAGATCCGATCCGGATCAATATGGTATTGCGTTTGAACCTCATGTAAAACCTTCAACGCCAGATCCTCGCCGAATCGGGTCCACCATGACCCCATGGTCACCGACGGACAAGCCAGAATGTAGTTCTCACCAAGACGTGGAATCCATCGATCCAGATAGGCTTCCCCCGTAAACCCTGCCCCATGCAAACACAGGATGAAGGCCATAGGCTTCTCGGGTGAATAGGAAGGAGGAACATACAAAGCATACTCAGCATCCTCCCCCCTCACTCGTATAGGTCGCCGGGGTTGGGGACCAACCGGTTGAGCTTCATACCGGATCGGCTGCTGAAGAATTTTTGAAATGGATTCAACATTGGCCTCAGGCAGATGCTGAATGTCAGCTAATAGCTCTTTGGCTTTATCGTGAGAAGCCTCCGCCACATATTCTTTCACCAATGAGGACAGACTCCCATCAGAAGCCGGAGAAGGTTCGGCCGTTTCCGTACCCGGAAGTGGATCGGCCCAAACAGGAAAGGCTCCCAGGCTCAGTACCAGGCATGAGAGAAGGATATTGAACATATTTGCGTGAATCATGAACATCACCCAGATGTTTTTGACGATTTATGCCGTCAGATTAATGAATATTCTTTTATCCTCTCATATTCCACCGGGCATTCCTATAGGCTCATGACAATGGTTTGCCAAGAACAATTTCACAGAAAATCCGGAAGAAAATGGAGAACCAGGTTACGCGGGGTTTTCCCAGAAGATATCTGGAGTGGAGTAATCGCTGAACTCGAAATAGACTTTTTTGGGGATCATACGGAATGTATGGTTCAAGCCCTTCGACGTTGCTCTCAGGACAAGCGCTAGAAGATTCCGCACCTCTCCTCATCATCCTCAGACGTTCAATGAACCCCGTCAGGATTCATCTGTTCGGATTAATGAGCGTTGTAGGCCGTAGAACAAGAAATTCTGTATGATCCCAATATGGGCAGGGCGATCTTCGGCAAACTTATTCAGATGGGTACCGGCTCACAAACGGGAGGGATGACAAACCAGAAAGCGAGGAATCTAATTCCTGGTGGCCATTTGGCGATAGGCTTCCTGCACAGCCTCTTTGCCATGGGCGCGTTCCAGGCGCCGGACGATAAAATGCCCTCGCGCCATATTTTGAAAATGATCCATAAACAGCAAATTGACGGTGGCTCCCCCGGCGGCCCCCAACAACGGGATCGCTTGGGCGGCGGCTTTTTCTGAGACTTGAATACTATACCGTGAGGCAATTTCAGACAGAAAGCGGACCAATGCCGGGGCGCCCGATCCCGCCAAACCACGTTCAAGCAGGTACTTGCCCGCTTCGGTCATCGCACCCGCTAACGCCGCCCTCACCGCAAAATATCCCGTTTCCGCCCCGTCATCCGCTTGACTGGTGCCCCCCATGGCAAACACCTCCAAACAGGCCAGTTTGCTCCCAGCCTCCATAATCGGTTCTCCCTCACTTCTTGCAATATCGGCGATTGACCGCAACATGAGTGTCGTCGAGATTGGCAGTTCTACGCTCAACGCCATGAGCCCCATTGCTCCCCCGATTGCACCACTGACAGTCGTCAATACCCGGTGAGCCCCATTGGCCGGTTTCCCCCGATACCGTTCATCTATACTGGACACGGCCAGATCTAACGCTTTAGTCAAGGCTTTTTGCGTGGTCGTCAGGAGTTTGTTGGAGAATCCCTCGGGCAGCATCGTGATGGCCTTTTCGACCGGCCCTCCGATGAGATTCGTGACTTTGGCGGCAAAGCTGGGGTTTTCTAACAGATCGACTGCAAATGCTAAATCCTGCTCGTCGACTTCATTGAGAGTATTCATGAGCGCGATCTCCCCGGTTTCTCAGTGCAGCACACGATTGGAGTATTATAGGTAATGGAAAGCAGACACCGTCAACCTGCCTGATGTCGATGACTCAGGAAACCCTCACCGTCGTGGTTCAATCGTTCCAGTGACGAGCCAATCCTTCCCGAGCTTTTTGAGTTGGCAATCCGAGAGTGGCCAGGCCCGATCAAGCTTTTTCGGCGATTGACCGCCGATGAGGCCAATGGCATCCTGCCCCCCGAGTAACATTGGAGCCATATACAATCTTACGCGATTTACCAAACTCTGTTGAAGGGCAGTCGCATTGATCGTCCCCCCTCCCTCGATGAGCACAGAAGTCAGGCCCTCTTTCCCTAATCGGGAAAGACAGGCCTTCAATGAGACTCGTCCGGCTTGCGCAGGCAACACCCACACCTGAATGCCACGTTTTCTAAAATGTTCGATTCTTTGGAGTGGAGCTTGTGTGGTCGTGCACAGAATGATGGGCTGCTCACCCACCCATTGCAAAACCTTGGCATTGGAGGGAATGCGCAATCGGCTATCGAGAACGACTCTCACCGGTTGCCGTCCCACACGCCTGCTTGTCATGGTTTTTCCTCTAGCAGATAATTCAGGATCGTCGGCGATGACCGTTCCGACCCCCACCAGAATAACATCCATCCGGTTACGCAGACGATGGACATCCTGCCGTGCGCGTTCGCCTGTGATCCACCGTGACTCACCGGTGGCAGTCGCCAATTTTCCATCCAGCGTCATGGCCCCTTTGAGGGTCACCAACGGGCGTCCGGTGGTGATCCAATAGGCATAGACCTCATTCAGGTGCCTCGCATCCTGTTCTAATACTCCAACCGACACGGGAACATTCGCGCGTTTGAGTTGTTGAAGCCCGCGTCCATTGACCTGTGGATTGGGATCGATCATCGCCACGCATACGCGCGCTAACCCGGACTGAATAAGGAGGGGAACACAGGGAGGCGTGCGCTTGTTGGTATGGCAACAGGGTTCTAACGTCACATAGAGGACGCCCCCTCGCGCTCGAGGACCCGCTTGATGGAGCGCTAAAATTTCTGCATGAGGTTCGCCGGACTGACGGTGATAGGCTTCTCCGACGATCTGCCCATCCTTGACGATCACAGCCCCTACCATGGGATTGGGACTCGTACGCCCTTTCCCTTTGGCTGCGAGGGAAAGGGCTCGCTTCATGAAGGTGGCATCTGATTGGACAGACGTCACCGCCTTTTAGCAGCCGCAGTCGGTTTTTTACTTGGAGAAGACGGGGAAGCTCTTTTCTTGGGTGTACTTTTCTTAGATGTACTCTTCTTGCCGGTTGCCTTCGTCACGAGATTCTTCTTCACTGTGCTCTTCGCCGCCGGTTTCTTTGTGGCTGATTTCTTGGTGGCCGGTTTCTTCCCGGCCACGACTTTCTTAGTCTGGACTTTTTTCCCGGTCGTTTTTTTCGCTGGCGCCTTTTTATCCGTTTTAGGTGGACCGGATTTGCTCGCCACCTTCGGGGATTTACTGGTGTTGTTCGGCATAGCTCGAGGCTGACGTTGACTCTCCTCACGTTCGAGCACCGCCACCGCCGCTTGAGCTGCAGCGAGCCGCGCAATGGCCACACGGTAAGGCGAACAACTCACATAATTCAGGCCTAATTCATGACAAAAGGCCACGGAACTCGGTTCACCACCATGCTCTCCGCAGATGCCAAGTTTAATTAACGGGCGAGTCTTCCGCCCTTCCTGAATCGCCCATTTCATTAAGGCTCCAACCCCCTCTTGATCCAACACGGCAAAGGGATCCGCTTCCAAAATATTTTCGGCTTTTTTGTCGATCGTGGCCTTACACATCCGGCACACCATTTTCTTCCAATCGACGTTGGTCCGTTGACAGACCGGACACCGGTCCTGGCGATCCAAATAAAACCCGATATAGGGTCCTGCATCATCGCGGGAAAACCCGAACGTCGTTTGCGTCAGATCATTGGTCCCAAAGGAAAAGAATTCAGCATGTTCGGCGATTCGCCCTGCCGTCACCACCGCGCGAGGCAGCTCGATCATGGTGCCGATCAAGTAATTCAACTTCATGCCATATTCCGCCATGGTCCGTTGCGCCACATCTTGAATCACTTCCTTTTGGGCTTTCATCTCTGACGGCATCCCCACCAACGGAATCATAATCTCCGGCACAATCTTTTTACCTTCGCGCGCAACTTCACAAGCCGCTTCAAAAATCGCCTGAACCTGCATGCGTGTAATTTCCGGCATGGTAATCCCAAGCCGACATCCACGAAGACCCAGCATGGGATTATACTCATGCAACTCTTCGACTCGATCCAATATCCGTTGTTTCTCCTGAATGACTTGAGGATCTCCATTGGTCACTTCCAACTTCGCGATTTCAACCAGGAGATGTTCGCGTTTGGGTAAAAACTCATGGAGGGGAGGATCGAGTAAGCGAATGGTGACCGGAAATCCCTCCATTTCCCGATAGAGTCCAATAAAGTCCTGCCGTTGAAGGGGAAGAAGTTGCTCTAAATACAGCTCCCGTTCTTCTCTGGAAGATGCCAGGATCATCTGCTGCATGATGGGGACCCGGTCTTCCGCAAAAAACATGTGTTCCGTCCGGCAGAGCCCGATGCCCTCGGCCCCGAATCCTCGCGCGATATGCGCTTGCTCGGGAATGTCCGCATTGGATCGGATCTTGAGCACCCTAAACGCATCCGCCCATTTCAAAATCGTCGAGAAATACTGATATTTTTCAGAATCTTTCTGATCCATTCTTCCCTGAATGACCTGGATCACTTCGGAATCCACCACGGGAATGTCTCCCGCGTAGACCTGCCCGGTAAACCCGTTCAAGGAAAGAAAATCTCCTTCGGACAGCACCATGGACCCAAACTGGACCTTTCCATTTGGCAAGACCTCCACGGCATCACAACCGGCGATACAGACTTTTCCCATTTGTCGGGCCACCACGGCCGCATGCGAGGTCATCCCGCCCTTCGCGGTGAGAAATCCTTCGGCTGCATGCATCCCATGAATATCATCAGGACTGGTTTCATGACGGACCAGAATGGCGCGTTCCCCCTTGGCCTTCATGGCCACGGCTTGATCCGGAGTGAGAGCAATATGCCCGGCCGCCGCTCCCGGACCAGCCGGAAGTCCCTTCCCGACAGACTGAAATTTGGCTTCATCACTGCTTTCAAAGATGGGGTACAGATATTGAGAGAGTTGTTCGGGTGCGACCCGCTTCACGGCTTCTCTCCGGTCGATGAGCCCCTGACGAACCATATCCACGGCAATCCGAACCGCAGCGATGCCGGTCCGTTTTCCAACCCGGGTTTGCAACATATACAACTTGCCTTCCTGGATCGTGAATTCCAGATCGAGCATGTCCCGGTAATGTTTTTCCAGAGTCCGCTGGGTTTTAATGAGATCCTTATACGCCTCCGGCAGCTTGTCTTCTAACGCGACCACTGGCATAGGCGTTCGAATACCGGCCACGACATCTTCACCCTGGGCATTCAGCAAACATTCGCCGAAAAAGACCGGGGCACCATTCGCGGGGTTTCGGGTAAAGGCCACCCCCGTCCCGCTGGTGTCCCCCATGTTGCCGAACACCATCGACTGAACATTCACGGCCGTTCCCCATTCATCGGGAATATCGTAGAGCCGGCGATACGTCACGGCACGATCCCCGAACCAGGAATCAAACACCGCATCCACCGCCATCCGAAGTTGTTCAAAGGGATCTTGCGGAAAGTCTCGCGCGGTCTCGGTTTTGACCAATTCCTGATATTGCACTACTAACTCTGCCAAGGCCTGTTCGGTCAAATCGGTATCGTGCTTGGCTCCATGCGCCTGTTTCATGGCTTCCAGGGTATGCTCAAAGCGCTCACGGGGAATACCCATCACCACGCTGCCGAACATGGTGATGAAACGCCGGTAGGCATCAACGGCAAACCGTTGATTGCCGGTCTTTTTGCCTAAACCCTGAACCGTTTGTTGGTTGAGGCCGAGATTCAACACCGTATCCATCATACCGGGCATCGAGGCTCGTGCCCCTGACCGTACCGACACCAGCAACGGATTGTCCGGATCGCCGAGTCTGGCCTTCATGGTTTTTTCGACCTGCCGCAGGCCATTCAGCGCTTGATCCCACATCCCGGCTGGAAAGCGTTTTTTTGAATGAAAATATTCCACACAGGCTTCGGTGGTAATCGTGAACCCGGAAGGAACGGAAATTTTCAGGTTGGTCATTTCGGCCAATCCCGATCCTTTCCCTCCTAAGAGTTCTTTCATGTTGCCGGATCCTTCGGCGTTGCCGCCGCCAAAGAAATAGACATATTTTTTGTGCCGCATTTCTTCGCTCTCCTTTACCCGACCCACGGGCCCTTCGAAAAAAAAGACGTCATCACAAGAGGAGACTGAATGTCTGGCATTCTTCGCCGGACCATTCTCCCCGATAGAGGGAGACCCTCACGGGGAACCATCTTTTTTCTCAGAGATGCCTGAGACAGGCCTAGTGTATGAATATGAATATGTGAGCTGGCTGTCAGAACAAAGGTAGGATACACGAGCATTCAGATTGAATGATGATTTACAGATTGAAGACGATCCTGATATTTGGCTATCAGCATTTGCTTGGTCCACATGCCGGATATTATGACAACTATGGCAAAAATCATGAGCGCAATCAATCGGTAATTCTCTTCCGGGTTCCCGGAGACATACAGATTGCCATCGGGCCCCATGGCCAGGGTTTTTCCTTCCGGCAACCGATGCGTTTCACCCGAGATATCGGAGAAATCAAGCCATTCGGAGCAGACCTTGACCAACCCGTCCACGCCCACAACCTTTAACCAGGTGACCTGGACACAATGCCCATTCTCAGGATCATAGAGTTCCGATTTTGACAAGATTTTCTCCAAATCAACTCCGCTCACCCAAAGACCGGTCAGGATTAAGGCATTGCAGACGATAATCAGGGCTACCGTCACGACCAGGGTAAAGCGTTTCAGGCGTCGTGAAATCTTTGGGCTCTCTACACGGTCCGTACCATCCCCCATCGGATGTTCCTTCCCATGACCGTCCCGCTTCCACGACGGCATCCAGGAATCTTCTTCTCTCGACTATGATCCACTTGCCGATTGCAGACAGGACAAATCGGCTACCGTGAGAAACAGATCATCCGTCGCCTTTAATAAGGAAAGGCGATTGGCCCGTGTCTGTGGGTCTGAATCATTGACCATCACAGCTCCAAAGAACTCATCAATCGGGCCCTTGAGTTCCAACAACGACTGAAGGGCTTTCCCGTAATTCCGGTCATTCACTGAATCGCGGACCTGCTGTTGTATCACCCCCAAGGCCTGAAACAGCCGACGCTCCGATTCATGCACAAACTGTTCAGGCAGGGCCTGCGCGTTGGTCCATTGTTCTTTTTCGACAATTCGGTGAGCCCGCTTAAATCCGATCATCAGCGGATCAAAATCCGGCTGCGGCACCATGGCTTCCAAGGCCCGCATGCGTGCGACCAAATCAGCCATATCGCAGGCCATCGAATCGGGAACGTGGATGACCGCTTCCATGATATCTTCCCGTAAGCCCAGGTGTTGCCTGCCATAGAACCGAAGCCGGTCAAGAATGAACGCCACAACATCTGAACCGGTTTGAGGAGTGCCACGCACCTTCCCACCCTGTCCCTCTAAGATCTGCAGCGCCTGATTCACCACGGAGGTGACATTCAGCCGGAGGGGCGCTTCTGCGAGTATCCGCACCAACCCGTAAGCGGCTCGACGCAACCCCAACGGATCTTCGGATCCGGATGGGGACATTCCGGCTGCAAAAAAGGCCACGATGGAATCACACCGATCGGCCACGGCGAGTAGGACACCAGGCAGGTCGGTCGGCAATTGATCTTCTGGAAAACGGGGGAAATACTGTTCACCAATGGCGCGACAGACCTCTGCAGGTTCGCCGTCATGCCTGGCATATTCCTCCCCCATGACCCCTTGCAGGGTTGGAAACTCACCGACCATTCCGGTCGTCAAATCCGCCTTGGCCAGAAGAGCGGCGCGTCGGCAGATCTCGTCAAGATCCTTTCGGCCGATCTGCTCAGCCATCCATCCGACCAGGTGACCCACCCGATCTGCTTTTTGACGAACCGTGCCCAACTTGTGATGCAACAGAACGCCTTCCAACGCCGGCACTCGTTCATGGAGCGGGCGTTTCGAGTCCTCTGTAAAGAAATATTGAGCGTCACTCAGGCGAGCTGACAGGACCCGTTCATTCCCTTTGGTCATGAGCGGGGTATTTCCCCACGGCATATTCGTCACCGCAAGAAATTTGGGCAAAAGCGCGCCATCCTTGGTCATCAGCGAGAAAAACCCTTGATGCTCTTTCATCGATGAAATCAGAACCGGTTTGGGAACCGCTAAAAATTCTTTCTGAAACGTTCCGAGAATCGCGTGAGGGTATTCCACACCGAAGACCGCTGTTTCAATCAGCTCATCCCGGTACAATGGATCAACCTGGCCTTTCGCCGCCTTAGCCAACCCAGAGACTTGTTGCGTAATGAGACTCCGACGCTCTTCAGGATCAACCAGCACCCCAAGTTGCTTCATGGTCTCGATATAATTGTCGGCGGTGGTGAGAGGAAACGCCTGTCCCGGCTTTTTTCCTTTCGCTCGATAAAATCGATGCCCTTTGGTCATGGCGCTGGATTGAATTCCCGCAAATTCAATCGTGAGCGGCTGGTCGCCTAATAGCACGACCACCCAGCGAACCGGACGGCCAAATTTCGCCCGCGAGTCATTCCAGCGCATCGCTTTCGGAAAGGCCAATTTACTTAAGATCTGCGGAAGCGCCTCCGCAATCACCCGCTTGGCCGACTGACCTCGTTGATGCGTTTCGACCGCCATGTAGGCCCCTTTGGGCGTATCTTTTCTACGAAGCTGGTCAACCGGCACCCCTTGAGAATTGGCAAATCCCAAGGCTGCCTTGGTGGGTTGTCCCGAAGCATCTAAGGCTGCAGAGACCGGGGGGCCTAATATTTCCTGAGTCAGGGAAGCTTGCTGCGGTTGCACACCTTTGACCAGCAAGGCTAAGCGCCGCGGCGTGCCCACGGTCCTCAAGGACTCATACTCCAACCGGCTGTCCGCAAAGAGCCGTTGCCCGAGAATTGCCAGGTCTTCCAATGCCTGCGGAATAACCGCCGACGGCAATTCTTCCGTCCCAATTTCTAACAAAAACGGGACAGTCTTTGTTTGAGATTTCGAGACAGACTTGGCCTTGACATTTTTGCGGATTGTTCTTGATGGTGCCATTAGCCTACGTGCCACAACCCCGCATCGGGGCATCGATTCAAATGATCTTCTGTTTTCTCTGAGGACGGGCGGAAGCCGACGCATGTCGTAATAGAGGGAAACCCATCTGCTCCCGTTGACCAAGATAGGCTTTCGCACATTTCCTGGCAAGGTTTCGAACCCTGCCGATATAGCCTGTCCGCTGAGCTACACTGATCGCTCCTCTGGCATCCAGCAAATTAAAGAGGTGAGAACACTTCATACAGCAATCGTAAGCCGGCAACACCAGTCCTCGTGGATGCTCCAGTAACTGTTGACATTCCTTTTCATAGCGATCAAAGCCGGTCTGAATCAAATCCACATCGGCCGCCTCAAAGTTATAGACGGAAAACTGGACTTCGGACTCATGATAAAGCTCTCCGTAGCGAACGTCTTCTGTCCACATCAGGTCATACACATTGTCGACTTGCTGCAGATACATGGCAATGCGTTCCAACCCATAGGTTAACTCCACCGTGACCGGATCCAGCTCCAATCCCCCGATCTCTTGAAAATAAGTAAATTGCGTGATCTCCATCCCATCCAACCGGACCTCCCACCCTAACCCCCAGGCCCCTAACGTGGGAGACTCCCAGTCATCTTGAAGAAATTGAATATCGTGTTGGTAGGGATCTAACCCTAAATGGGCAAGGCTTTGGAGATACAGGTCTTGCGAATCCGCAGGAGCCGGTTTCAACACCACCTGATATTGGAAGTAATGCTGAAGGCGATTCGGGTTATCTCCGTATCGGCCATCGGTTGGTCGTCGACAGGGTTCAATATACGCGGCGCGCCAAGGCTCGGGTCCGATCGCGCGAAGAAACGTTGTCGGATTAAACGTCCCAGCCCCTTTTTCAGTGTCATACGGCTGAGTCAAAATGCAGTGGTGGGATTTCCAAAACTGATGAAGGGAGAGAATAATGTCTTGAAAGGTCACAACACTTGACCCTGGCCCCTAGGTTGACCCTGGAACAGCCGAGCAATGAGGTAAGCCATGAATGATTCCGTCCGTTTTCTGCGCGTAGGGAGGAAAATTTTACGTTAGCAATAAACCCTATACCAGTCAAGATTATCAGATTGGAAACAGCCCGAACGCGGAAGAGATCCGTAAAGAAGATTTTGACCTCCGCACCTTGTTTTTTTCTGGAGTCTCAAGTATATTTCGCGACTTGTTTATCTATTGAGGAGGGGTTCGACCAATGAAATCATTTTCTACACTGTTCCTCTATGCTTCCTTCGGTCTCGCAATCTTGACCATGGGCTGCGCTGAGATGAATGGCGGCGCAACGGGTGCAAGCGGCTCTCCGGCTTCATCAGCTTCACCATCGTCAAGCGCTGAAGCCACAGCCGTGACGACTGGACCCACCAGAGTCTCCACGGGCACACAGGGCGACACGCTTGAAGCCTGCATTTCCCGGATACCTAGTGATGCAACTGCTGGCCAACGCATGATCGCCACGACGAGTTGCGAACGGGACGCCAAGGCCAGAACCTCCATTGACGCGGTTCCAGGCAAATAAGAAATCGCTTGCTGGCGGATCCCTGCCACCAGCAAGCATTCTGTCTCTCGCCTCCATTTGAATATCCAAAAATATTTAGATATTCAAAGTCCCTCAGGTCTTTGGCTTCTCAATACACGATAGACGCCAATAAGAAAATCCAGGGTTTTTCGGTTCCCTGGCAGTCCTTTTGAGATTTCACCAAGAAAGCCGCCATTAGCTTGAGGAGAAATCTTTAATGAGGATCGCTCCCTCCATGCCGGTATGCCCTTTTATCCAACATCGAAAGGGATAGAGACCGGCAGATGCGGTGAAAGACAACTCAATCGATTGACCCGGCTCAAGCACAACGGCATTGGCTTCCTGAAGCGCAACCCTTGGCTGATGCCATAGGACCTTAGCCTCCGGCCCGAACAATTCCTGACTGTGAAACACATGGCGTTCACGTCCCTGATTCCGAATCAGAAGACGAAGTGGCTGGTCGGTTACCCATTCAATCCTCGCAGGACTAAATCGAAATTCCTCCGCAGTCACCATGATGGTGGGTGGACCACCCCATTCACACGAGACCTGCAGAACGAGGAAACCGATGACCCACAGCAGGCCCGGTTGCGCATTACGAAAAATCCTACGCTGTAGGTCAATCCATTCCCCGAATTTCATCGACATCTCCTCTATTCCACTCATGAAAGCCATCTATTCCGGAACCCGTTCCGGTCTATGGATGGACTCCTTTCAAAAATCACATGCACACGAGGAGGACGTTCTGACATAATGGCCCATGTCCTCATCTATCGTCGTCAAAGGTATCCAGTTGTCCGCACGATGCGGGGTCACTGAAAGGGAAAGACAGCAACCTCAACCCCTCCTGGTCGATCTCATCTTCCGATGCCCCAATCAATCGGCCTTTCAGAGCGATCAATTATCCGATACGGTCGATTATGGAACCATCACGCAACGAATTCAGGCCATTGGAGAAGAGCAGGCCTTTTCCCTCATTGAAACAATGGCGGAGACAATCTGCCAAACCCTCTTTCAAGAATTTCCCATTACCCGTCTCAAACTATGGGTCAGAAAAATTCGCCCTCCGTTGAATAGGATTGAGGGGTCGGTAGGAGTTCAGTTGATCCGGTCACGCCAACCAATCGCCTCATCCGATCTCAAACAACTTTCTCCTCTTCTGGTAGACCACCTTTCCCGACTTCCTCACGGAACCGTGTTGGATGTGGCAACGAGACGAGGTCGTCATGCGCTGTATCTGGCTTCCAAAGGGTTCCCCGTTCATGGAATCGATCGTGATGCCGGCGCCCTACATGAGCTTCAGGCACAAGCCCGGGAAGCCGGCCGCTCCTCGATAACAACGGAATCCATAGATTTAGAAGTGAATCCGCAACATCCCCCGGACTTAGGCACAACCAGGTATGATGTCATTCTCGTCTTTTTCTACCTGAACCGGCCGCTTTTTCCCCAACTCATTAAAGCCCTTAAATCCGGTGGCGTCATCATGTATGAAACCTTTCTTCTGGACAACCATATCCATCGACAACACCCACGCCGGAAAGAGTTCTGCCTGGAAACCAATGAATTGCTCACGCTCCTTCAAGGGCTCAGCATTCTCCATTACGACGAAGGGGATCACGCGGGACCTTCAGGACGGGCGTTTACTGCACGAATGTTGGCACGCAAACCATAACACCCACATCTTATGAGCCGTATCGACCTTCATACTCACACCCATTTCTCGGACGGGAGCGAGTCTCCCACCGCACTCGTGGAGCTTGCTCATCAACAAGACGTGAGCATCCTGGCGGTGACCGACCATGACACGACTGAGGGCCTTCCGGAAGCCATGGAGGCCGCTCAACATCTCCCGGTTGAAATCATACCCGGTATTGAATTAAGTACAGAGTTTCAAGGGCGGGAAACGCATATGCTGGGGTATTTCATTGATCTGGCTGATCCTGAATTTCAAACAAGGCTTGAACAGCTTCGCACGACCCGCGTTGATCGCCTTCACCACATCCTAGACCGGCTCCACACCCTCCATGTTGAGGTGTCTCTCGCTGAAGTAGAGCATGTGGCCGGAAGTGGAACCATCGGTCGCCCACACATCGCACAGATATTAATTGAAAAAGGGTACGTGAAGGGGATGAAGGAAGCGTTCGATCGCTTCCTGGGGGTCAGAGGCGCAGCCTATGTTCGACGGATGGTCCCTGAGGCAGCCGAAATCATGACGTGGATCACTGACGCTGGGGGGATTCCCATACTTGCCCACCCCTATTGGGAGGGATTGGGTGCGGATAAGACGATGGCCTCATGCCAGGCGTTGGTTGACCAGGGATTACAAGGGCTTGAAGTCTTTTATGGAACCTTTTCCGCTCGGCAAATTTCTATCAATCTCAACCTGGCCAGGAAATTTGACCTGCTCATGACAGGAGGCAGTGATTTTCACGGTGCCTTGAAGCCTGACATTTCGGTCGGAACGGGGCGTGGTTCGTTACGGGTTCCTCCCAAGTTGATCGATCACTTACGTCAGGCGGCCGGCCGGTAATGCCCGATAAGCATGAACGAGGCCCCATGACGATTTTTCAATTGTCCGTGGCTTCCACTATGTGATTTTCAAATCGTGTGCAGCCCTCAGCCAGCAGGCGATTGGTTAACAATTCCCCTGGCCATTCAATTGGCAAATCCGCCGTAAACACCCACACATCCGGAGACGTCCAAATCGGTCCATGGTCTTCAGGAAGATCCGGATCAAACAGATCGGTCCATACCGGCATATACACGCCATTCCCGCATTGAGTATGCAGATGCACGACCGTTCGACTTCGAACCGGGCCTTCCAGGTCATGCCACACCGCAGCGGTTTCATCAGCCAATCGATGAAGACGAACCGCGTTTTGTGCATCATACAAGGCATAGGCCGCGTAATTAGGCGCTTCCAATAATTGAGGCGCCTTGGCCACTTCGGGACATTGATTGACGAGATGATCCATAATAGCCTGACAGTCTTCCTCGGAAAGAGCTTCCGGCAACGTGGTGTCAGGAACGCCAAGAATTTCAAAAAATAAAAACGCGGTGGCTTCAACGGGTGGATGAAGTCTTGCCGCAATCGTCTGACGTGGCTGTCCATCAGCCAGGTTGGAAATATGGTCGTGAATCTTCTGCAGGCTTAAAAATTCCAAGGTCGAATCGGTCAGAAGCCTTGGTTCAACCGTAATCACCGCCTCTGGCGGGACATGCAGATGTTTCCGTAACAAATCCGCCGTTTCCACAGGATCAATTTTCAACTTTAACGGAAACTCCAGATTGGCTTGGAGTGATAATTCAAATGAGGCAAGAATCCCATACTGTTCGCTGTCTTCGCTCTCATCCTCCATCAGACACGAGCTGGCCGCCTCCGCCAACAAATCGAATAACCACTCCGCCATACTTTCGTCCAGGGCGGCAAGAACGGTGAGCACCTCATGTTCGCGGTCCTGATCGAGTAACGCCTGCAACACTTCAATGGCTAAACTGGGATCCCCATGTTCGTGCCGCCTGGCATTAATGAGATGAATTAAATCCCGCGTGAGGGGATCAGGACGATACCAACTAGACATTGCATTCATATGTGTAAACGATTCCAGGCGAAGGTAAAAAAACTTCTGAAAAGGCAAATCATCAAAATTCTCAGGTTATTTTCACATGACTGGAACCCGTTTGCCAACTCACTACTCTCCAATGATCTTCACCAGCACGCGCTTCCGACGTCTGCCATCAAATTCGGCGTAAAAGATTTGTTCCCAAGGACCAAAGTCCAAGCGTCCATTGGTGATCGCCACGACAACTTCCCGGCCCATGATTTGGCGTTTGATATGGGCGTCACCATTGTCCTCTCCGGTGAGATTGTGCCGGTAGGTACCCGTCTGCGGCACAAGGCGCTCAAGAAACTGTTCATAATCATGTAGCAACCCGGGTTCGTCGTCATTAATGTAGACACTCGCGGTGATATGCATGGCATTCACCAGGACCAATCCCTCTTGAATCCCACTCTGTTGTACCACACGTTCCACCTGAGGGGTAATATTCCGATATTCCCTACGTTCCTTAGTTTGAAACCAGAGTTCTTCTCTGTACGATTTCATGATGCCTCCCTAATCACAGATTCCATACGATGTATATTTTCCATAACGCAGATCCCGATATCAATCTTCATTATTACCAGGCACCACTGGCGGCTCAACTCTTTCATCCTTCGAATGGACGCGATCGTTTCCTCCGGGCGTTCTGTTCGCGGGGAGAAGAGACCATGTGTCCTCATCGATATGTCGTGAAGATTTGACAGGAAATAGAAGTGATGTTAATAAACTTCATGAATGAGTATTTCTTCGTACACGATCCGCTGAATTGGCAAATTCATACTACGCCAACCTGGGACTGACATTCTCTTGCAGACCTCACGAATAAAAAGGAGATAGGCATGATGACCTCGACAATCGGTGCGGTGTTCACCCCGGAACAACCTTCTCGATGGAACGTGCTCTTTGCCCAGGAGCCTGATAAAGATTTGGAATTTGACGAAGGCTTGGAAGAGGACGACCTCAACCAATCCAAGCCCCCTTCAAGGAAACCGCTTTTCTGGATTGTACTTGTATTGTTGATTGGTGGAGTGGCCTATTGGGCTCTCAACTCAAATACCTTTACGCCTCAAGCAACCTCCACCGATACGGCTGCCATCACCAGGAATCAAGAGGGCCATGAATCCCAGGCTGGCATGACAGCGCCAACCTTTCACGAGAATCAGAAAGTGACGCTGACGAATATTCTTGGAAGGTCCTTATTGATGGGAGATCCTGCCAACATTACGCCTGGTCCCATAGTACAATTAGGAGAAACATTAACGATTCTGGATGGAGCGTATCAGCCAACCGGATGGGTCTACCAGGTTCGAACGCAAACGGGGAAAACAGGCTGGATCTCTGCCTTAAAGCTCGAATCACAGGCCGAAAACATGGGGGAGGCTTCCACCCGGTAAGAAGGAGCCCTCCTGATTTTCAATGGGTTGGTAGGACCTGTGCCACGTAAGGATCAGAAGGTCGGTTACCTAGAATCATCCGGAATTCTGTTGAATCACCTGCAAATCATTCCGCTCCAACCGGAATATAACCCTCTCCCTATCCATTGAAGAGCTTCGCAATCCTTGCTACTCTGCACTGACGTGTATCGTCGTATTTTCGGCAATCGGATCGTGGCGACATTAAGCCTGTTGATCCACATGTGAGTCACCCAGGGTTCGGCGAGGAAGTATGGGGGGACTCAAAATCCCTCTCCAGTGCGGCCAAGGAGCGGGAACCTCCTTTGCGGCTTAACCCCATATAATTTGTCTTGGAATTGAACCGTTGCCGTCATGCATTTGTACCCGCGGTTCACGATCATTGACTGGCCACCGCCTTTGGAAAATACTTCATGAAGCCGATGACTCCGATTGAAGCGCAGACGTTCTGCACAAAATATACAAAGGATAGTGGCAGCAACTTCTACTACTCTTTTCTGTTCCTTCCACAGCAGCGGCGGGAAGCGATGTATACCATTTATGCCTTTTGCAAAATGGTGGATAGCGCGGTTGATGAACCGGCACCGGGAAGCCATCCCATCGAAGAAGTCCGCAAATGGCGACAGGAATTGACTGCCACCTATCAAGGCCACCCGACCCAACCGGTCACGACGAGCCTCGCCACCCACCTGCAGACCTTTGACATCCCGGAGGCCCTGCTTCAAGAATTAATTTCTGGCGTCGAAATGGATCTGACGACCAATCGGTTTGCGACGTTTGCCGATCTGTATCAATACTGCTACAGGGTCGCTTCGGTGGTTGGGCTCATTTGCCTCAAGATTTTCCAAACTCAATCCCCTGCAGCAGAAGACTATGCGGTCAACCTGGGACTGGCATTTCAATTAACCAATATTCTTCGCGATCTCAAAGGGGATGCCGAACAGAACCGTATCTATCTTCCGCTAGAGGACTTACAGCGATTTGGCTACTCGGAAGAAGCTCTCCTGCGCCAACAAGAATCGCCAGCGCTGGTTGAACTTGTGAAATTTGAATGCGAAAGAGCTCACACCTATTACCGCCAAGCTCAGGAAATTCTCCAAACCCTTCCCCCCGCCGATCAAAAGTCCCTGGTGGTTTCCGAAATCATGCGTGGGGTCTACAGCCGCATCCTCACACAACTCGAAGACCAACAGTATCAGGTGTTCGGCCCACGGATTCGAGTCGCCCCCCTACAACGACTCGGGATTGCCGCTAATATCTGGATTCGGTCATTTCTCTCCCATACCATTGCCCCATCAGTGTGACACGCCACATTCTGATACTGAGTGGAAATCTGCCAGGCTTACTCACGGCCTTTCGGCTCGTCCCCTATGGCTTCCGGATCACCATTCTCGAACACCACAGATCTTTCTCTCCGGCAACATCCTCCCTTCATTTTTCTGAATCGAGAGAACCGGACTCTCCAGCATCCTTTCAACGCGTCACGACACAGCCCTCCCCGCTCATACTTCCCCGGTATTACCATGCCACATGGGCACTGTTTCAGGAACTGGCCTTCGAGCACGCAGCCCAACGCATTCAACCGGTTGAGCTGGAGTTCGGGACATCCGGAGGTCCATCACAGACGCTATCCAACGCGCACGGAATTGGGAGACTTCATCCCATGATTCGACTCGCCGGCTTTCGGGGCCTTCCCTGGTCTGATCGCTGGCACTTGATGAATTTTTTAGAAAAAAAATGGGAAGAGCCCCCTTCACCAGATCACCACCCTGACATGCTCACAGTCGAATCCTGGCTGAATTCCTCTCAACAATCGGCTCTTGCCCGACAACGTATCTGGAACCCATTTTGTCGTTTATTTTTAGGATGTGATGTGACCCAGGCCTCGCTCGGGTATTTTCTGGAGGTACTCTCTCGATTCTGGTTAGCCAGACCCGATGGACCAGAAACTTTCTTAGCCTCACCTGACATGCTCGACCATCTACAACAACAGCTTAGACAAATCCTACTTGGAAAAGGCGTGACGTTTTATCCCTCAACCGAAATCACCCTCATTCAAGCCGACACAGAACGTATCCGGGCCATTGCCCTGGATAAGGGCGAACGCCTCACCGCCGACATCTACGTCTCGCCGCTCTCTCCTCCAGAGCTTCTTCGACTCTTGCCGGAAAGAGCCCCGGCTCGTTTTTCGTGTTTTTCCCATTTGGCTCATCTGCAGGAATCCTCAGGAACACTTGTCCATATGACCCTTCACAACACATTTCTTCCCCCTCGCCTTATCCTCAACTCCGGTGTCTTTGATTGGATAACCAGCCAGACAGTTCGGAATACTAATGGCGCCAAGACGTTGATCACAGGCATTACCCTTTCCCCTTCGCCATCCGCAGGACATACCGACGACTGGCTGAAAGAAACGGTCTGGCCTCATATCAAAAACATCCTTCAAATTTCTCCTGAACAATCCTTGCCGTCCGGTGAGCCACCCGTCACGCAATCAGCTTACCCCTATCTTCCTTGCCTGGCCGGTTTCCGCACCTTTCGCCCTCTGCCTCACACGCCCATTCCCAATCTCTTTCTTACCGGTCCCTGGACGGCCACTCCCCTCCCTCCATCTCTGGAAAGCACCGTCTTGAGTGCCTCTGCCTGTGCGAGAGCTGTGACTGAATGGGTTCAGGCCTCTTCACATTGACATCCTAAAGCGTCAAATTTAAGATCCCCCCTCAATGGATCTGCATGAACTCAAATCATTCCTTCACAAATGCCAACGATGTGCCTTGTCTTCAGGACGCACTCAGGTGGTATTTGGGACAGGGCATCCTCAGGCTGACATCATGTTTGTCGGAGAAGCCCCGGGATTTTATGAAGACCGCCAGGGAGAGCCGTTTGTCGGGGCGGCAGGAAAATTACTCAACGAGCTGCTTCAATCGATCGGGCTCAGTCGCGAGGATATTTTTATTGCCAACGTCATTAAATGCCGGCCACCCAACAATCGGGATCCCCTTCCAGAAGAAATCGAGACGTGCAAACCGTTTCTGCTTCAACAAATCGAACTCATCAAACCTAAATTGGTGTGTACATTAGGGAACTTTGCCACACAAACGTTATTGGAAAGAAAAGTCGGTATCACGAAAGTACGCGGGCAGGTCATCCGAATGCCCAACTTCATCGTGTTCCCACTGCTTCATCCGGCAGCCGCACTCCACCAGGGAAATCTGCGCATTCCCCTCAAAGAAGACTTCCAAAAACTCAAGGCAGTCCTGGAAGAGATGAGCAAAACTCCCACCCTACCTCAAACTGCGTCACCGCCAACCCTTCCCACACCCAAAGCCTCCTCCAAAGAAGAAACCCCAGTCGATCCCCCCACACAAATGAACTTGTTCTAAAAACCATCTAGTCAATTTGAATGACAGGTGCGGGGTTTCGCCCCCGCGCCACGAGCCACTTTGGTTTCGGTCAAAGTGGCCAAACCCATGTTGGCCGTGCTGTGGCCCTTCGGGTTCCCTGTGCGGTTCGCCGACTCCGGCGGCGCGCAAACTCGCGGAGCTTGGCCTGAGTCTTCTCGAAGGGCTCAAACAATGCGCGCCTTTTTTCCGGTGTCGGCTGCACTGCTCGGCCACACCATAAGGCCAGAAGACCTTACAGAAAGAATGCCCCCTTAATGTGACGGGCTAACTCGCGACGCTCACTCAAGCCTGCCAAGAACAAGAGCGTCCGATCAGGGAATTGGGCCGCAGGCGTCGGGTCATTTGAGATGAAATTCTGGAAGGTTTGCTGTTGGCGTGATTTTTTGTGTTGCCGGGTTTCGCCCCGGCAGGCGAGCCACTTTTGTTTCGGCAAAAGTGGCCAAAACCATTGACGCCCCGTCTGGCC
>CABVRQ010000052.1:0-5858 GCA_902500695.1 uncultured Nitrospira sp.
GATACCTGGCGATTCCGCACCTTTATTACCGAACCGGTTATTCGGGACGAGGTCAAACTCGACGAGCAGAATAAAAAATTTTTATTCTGGGGCGCGTATGTGGAAAACCTACAGATATCCTGGATGAATATGGAGGCTTATTATTACGGGTTAAACGACCAACGACAACAAAATAAGAACCTTCATCGTACGTATGGAACCTATGGATTTCGCTTATATAAAAATCCTGCCGTTAGTGAATTCGATTATGAATTGGAGGGGGCCGTTCAAGTCGGACAATTAGGGCAGGTCGATCATTTTGCCTATAATCCCACTGTTCAAGTCGGGTATACGTTTAATGTGCCCTGGACTCCGCAATTTTTAGTGCAATATGTCTATGCCAGCGGGACTCGCACCCCCGGAGGAAGCCAGAGTGGAACCTTTGATCCCCTGTTTGGAGCCCGACGATGGGATTTGATGGCTACGGGAATTTTCGGTCCATTTCTCCGGTCCAACATCAGTTCTCCCGGTTGGAGGTTGGTTGCCAACCCTGCCAAAAATGTGACGATGCAAATCAAACAGCGGTTCTGGTACCTGGCTCAAGGCACTGCTGTGAATGGGGGGATCCTTTTAGAAGATTCCACAGGGGGGGCAGGAAATTATTTAGGGCATGATCTTGATATACGGGTGTCATGGAAGATCAGTGAAAATTTGGATTTTGATGCCGGGTACGATCATTGGTTCAAGGGATCCTATTTCGATCGGCTTCCGGCTTCGGCGAATCTGCCTCAAGGCGGGAACAAAGATACGGATTATTTTTATCTTTCCATGCGCATCAGATTGTGAAAAGGTTCCAAGTCATTAATCAGGGTCAACCTGTTCTTTAGACTGAGCCACCTGGCGACATCTATTGAATTGCGAGGTGTATGATGTTTCTCCGGGTCCATGCTTTAGCCCTCATGTTCTTTTTTAATGTATGTGTAACGACCGCCACCGCCGAGGAAGTCCGAGTGGCCGTTGCCGCAAATTTTTTGGCTACTCTTAACGAAATTATCACGAATTTTCAGACAGACACGGGTCACACGATACTGGTCAGTTCCGGATCGAGCGGAAAACTTTATGCACAAATCAAAAACGGTGCACCGTTCGATGTCCTGTTTTCAGCAGATGCCGAGCGCCCGCAATTGTTGGAAAAAGAAGGGTTGGCAGTTAAGGGAAGCCGGTTTGTTTATTCTGTGGGGCGTCTGACTTTATGGAGTTCAGATTCGAACGTGGTTCAAGGGGAGGCGCAACACCTTCTATCAGATGGCCACTTCAATCATCTGGCCATTGCCAATCCGAAGACTGCGCCCTATGGCAGGGCTGCGGAACAAACACTCAAGAAGATGGGCCTCTGGGAATCCCTCAAGGATCGGATCGTTCAGGGGGAAAACATCGGGCAGGCTTTTCAATTCGTGTTTTCCAAGAACGCCCAACTTGGTTTCGTGGCCCTTTCCCAAGTATTGGATCCCAAAATCAACGGAGGTGGCAGCCGGTGGGATGTACCACCTTCATTTCACGATTCACTCGAACAAGAAGCGGTCCTGTTAGTGACTGGACAGAATCATGCAGGCGCCAGAGCATTTTTGGATTTTGTCAAAGGTGATAAGAGCAAGGCTATCATTGAACGATTTGGCTATGCGCTGCCATAATCAACCACATATCGACCGATGAAAAAGGAACTTCCATTCCAAAGATGATAATGCTACATAGGGAGCCATGACATTATCCGAGGTAGATTTAGGACCTCTCTGGCTGACCTTGCACCTGGCCGGAGTGACGGTGATCGTGCTTCTGATCATTGGAACTCCGCTTGCCTGGTGGCTTGCACATACCCGATCCCGAGCCCGGACGGTTGTTGAAGCCATTGTCGCCATGCCTCTCGTATTGCCGCCCACCGTGCTCGGATTTTATTTACTGGTCTTATTGGGCCCTCATGGTTGGATCGGGAGCGCCTCGCAGGCGGTAACCGGATCAGCGCTTTCATTCACGTTTACCGGACTTGTCATTGCTTCCGCGCTCTATTCGCTTCCGTTCGTCGTTCAACCCTTGCATGGTGCCTTTGAGTCAATCGGGAGAAAGCCGTTAGAGGCGGCCTGGTCGCTCAGGGCTTCCAAGCTCGACACATTTCTGACTATTGCTTCCCCCATGGCCTCTCGCGGATATCTCACGGCTATTGTCCTTGGGTTCGCACATACCCTTGGCGAATTTGGTGTGGTCTTAATGGTGGGAGGGAATATTCCAGGGAGAACGAAGGTACTCTCTATTGCCATATACGATCATGTGGAGGTCTTGGAATATACCCAGGCCCATGTGCTGTCGGCAGGGCTTCTCGTGTTTTCATTTCTGGTCCTTCTTATGGTCTATACGGTAAACCGCCGCTTGCCTATCCACGTCTCATGAGCGAGTTGATAGCCAGATTCGAGGTCGTCTTTCCATCATTCCATCTGCAGGTGAAAGCCAGCATACCTGCCGAAGGGATCACGGTCGTATTCGGTCCTTCCGGATGCGGCAAGACGACGTTCTTACGCTGTCTCGCTGGATTGGAACGATCGCCGGATGGATTTCTCTCCTTGGGAGAACAGGTTTGGCAGGATGAACCCAACAATATTTTTCTTCCACTCTCCCAACGTCCGGTTGGTTTCGTGTTTCAAGATCCCCGGTTGTTTCCACACTTAAGCGTTCGATCGAACCTTTTGTATGGATGGAAACGGATACCGGAATCGGAGCGTCGTATTTCACTCGATCAGGTCGTCGAGATCCTGGGTTTAGGCTCGTTGTTGGAACGCAGGCCAACTCATCTGTCTGGCGGAGAACAACAACGAGTGGCCATTGGCCGTGCTTTATTAACCAGCCCGCGCCTGCTCCTCATGGACGAACCGCTCAGCTCTCTTGATGTTCAACGAAAGCGGGAAATCATGACCTTTATCCAAAGGCTGGATAAGGAATTCAGGATTCCCATTCTTTACGTGAGTCATGCTCTGCATGAAGTGGTGCAACTCGCCAAAACCCTCATTCTGTTGAAGGACGGGAGCGTGGCCGCTATCGGACCCCTTGCTGAAGTCTTTTCTCAAGTAAGCAGTCGCCGTGTGATCCCGGACAGCCACATTGGTGCAGTCATTGACACTCGTGTGGCCGAACATGATTTTGAATTCGGGCTCACCACTCTCACTTTTTCTGGCGGACAGTTGTCGGTGCCTCATCAACATTACTCTATTGGAGAATCCTTGCGTGTGCAGATTTTGGCCAGGGATGTCAGCCTTGTCGCAAATCCACCTGTTTTTCAAACCAGTGTGTTGAATGTCTTAATGGCGACCGTCATGGAAATCGGACCCATTGAGCCTGGTCAACCTTTTGTCGATATCAAATTGGATATTGGTTGTCCCTTGCTGGCCACCATTACACGAAAATCGTTAGTCACCCTCAAGCTTCATCCCGGTCAGAAGGTCCACGCCCAAATCAAAGCCGTGGCTCTCACTCACGATTACGTGGAATAACGGTGCAATTCTGGAAATAACCACTTTTGGGGATACGGCAGTAGGGTGGGTTTGAAGCCTTCTTTATTGGTCAGCAGAACCAGGTCATGACGACCTATCTTAGCTTTATTGGGTGGCATGGCAAAGAGAGGAGCACGTTCCGGAAACGTCACCAGGACGTCTCCGGCGATGGCCACCAACATTGCCATAGTCAACAAACTGAAGTGACCCTTGATGCCCAAAGGCTCAGATCGGGTTCACGTTTGGGTGCACAGAATATAACCTGGGATCCAGGAGAGTCTGTTCAGCCAGGCCCAAAAAGAAGAGGTGTGGACCCGTGTCGGCCAGGAAATATTAGAATTCATCGATGGCCACAGGGTGCAGGAGGTCGCGAACCGACACAATCCCGACAATGTCATCCCGGTGGGTGACAGCCAGGTGACGAGTGCCGGATCGGTCCATCAAGTCCGCCGCTTCAAAAATCGGTGCGTCTTGATCAATGCTGATCACGGGGGCAGTCATAATGGTCTCGACTTCGGTTTGGTCGGGCGACCGGCGGGTGGAGACCACTTTGCGGACAATGTCGGCTTCAGTCACGATTCCCACAATATGTCCCTGTTGTTTGACAAACACGCAACCGATGCGACGAATTCGCATCAAGGTGGCTGCTAGAGATACGAGATCCCCGCAATTCACTGAGGCGAGATCCTGTTTCATAAGTTCTTCCACTCGAATCATAGGTGTGCTCCTTTCGGTATTGAATGATAGATTGAGAGTTCTGAATCTTCTTGTCTCGTTTGGGGTCGGTGTTTAAGCCACCAGCGAAAATTTTCCTTTCGGGCCTTTCCCATGCAAAATTGGATAGCAGTGGCGTGGGCGTGGGGAGAGATGGAGAAGGGTGCGAATGCCGTACATGAGTGGCTGAAGGAGTATGAGTACTCCCACTGTCATGACCATGAATTTCATTGTGTGTCTCCTGACGGATTTGTTGTGTCATCGTTGCTCAATGCTCTCAGTATCATGACAGGGTGGTGTTACCATGGAGTTTCTGAATCGTTAGCAGTCCGTAACATTTGATGGAGTCTTGGTGAGCCGGTGCAATTGAAGACCATAAATTCATGGGAGCGAACCCGTCGACCGTCGGGCCGGGTAATTCGGTGAAAAAATAGGGTATGTTCTTCGTGTGAAGACGTCGGGTATGACCTTCATCGAATGTTCCGCTGATTTGTGTTTATGGTTTCTTGACGTGAAGGTGGTTTCGTCTTTTATGACAAGCCGATTCAGGGGTTGAATTTTTTGTGCCTGTCCGCTTGCAACGAGGTAAATGGTTCCTGTGGCTTGACTTAAACGAATTGTTCGGAACATTGAAGTCCGATAGTGCTCTCCACTGTTTGGAGAACGAAGCCGACTGTTGGGGGAATTCTGGGTTGCCAGGCAAGCATGCCTGAAGAGGAAGTCCTCCGGGATTTACTCTTACTCATCTCCGGGGACATCAATGTATGTTTGGCTTACGTTGCGGAACGGGAACGTGGAACATCACTGTCCGGAGCCGATTGTTCCTGATTCATGACATGTTCGACTTCCGGCAAATAGATGGGTCTTCCGCGCCGGAGAGGAGGACTTTCTGTCACCCAGTGTATAGTAAGTTGCGTGGTCGCGATCCATCCTCCGTGTGGGCGTAACGACTTCAATGCCGGAGTCGTTCAGGTTTTGGCGTGGTCGTATTTTAATCATGTAGGCGCTTCTCACCTTCCCCGGCATCGTTCCGGTATTCGGTTTCATTTTTCATTTGTTTTGAAGAATATTTCAAGGGTAGGGCAGGCCTGGTTAGTGATGGCAGTCAAATATTCAATCCGCCGGGAAGGGGCTGGAATTCCTTTAGCTCCCTTGAGGTTAGAGAGGTCTTGGGGTTGGAGTCCATTCCGGAGCATTTTCCCCTCGTGTTGGAGACCATTGGACGGCCACGACCCTGATGATGGCCAATACCATCAAGATCCCGCCAAGAATCATCCATTGATCGAGATGGGCTTCTGAGAACCATTTTGAAATAATTTCGGTAAGCATGACCACGAGAATCGTATCCACGATGAACGTGACCTTCACCCGCCCTTCGGAAAAATAGGTCACGGTTGTTTTAAAGACCTCCACGATGGCCAGAATGATCAACGTGTCCACGATGAGCTGACGAAAGACCTGTTCGAGAGGTTCGGTGAAAAGGGCTTCTAAATTCAAGAAAACTCTTAGGACGCCTCCAGCGAGTCCTACGAGGATGGTGACAATTAATAGGCTCAGGACGGCTTTAATGCCTTTCATCCAGAAATGGGTCAGGTCGGCCTCCAACGCTTTGGCCAGCCAGGCGGATGA
>CABVRQ010000052.1:5958-9048 GCA_902500695.1 uncultured Nitrospira sp.
AAGTGAAAGGCCACGACCTTTCTCACGATATCGCTTTCCGTCACAATTCCCACTAACTCTTCCCCACGTGTCACCAACAGGCTCCCAATCTTGCGAATTCGCATCAGGTTGGCGGCCACTGATACCGCTTGGGTGAACTCCACACAGGCCAGTTCTCTGGTCATTAACTCTTCTACTCGTACCATGTTCTTCTCCTTTGTTAGTATGAAGGTTCATGATGGAATGTACCGGTTTTGTATTAAACCTGCGTCGCAAGTATATGACGCATGTGTAACATTTCTTCGGCTCCCCTCCTTTTGCGGCGGATGGCTGGGGTAGAATGACCCGGAAAGGCAGGAGGATGATCATGTTTGATTGGAGGAATATCGGTATGAAACGATCTGCAGGGTTGATGGGTCTTATGGTGGTGGGTGGTATCTTTCTTGGAGGATGCCAGACAACCCAGTTTCAAACATTGAAAATTTTTGATAGTCCCAAGCGTGTGGTTGCCTTGCAGGCTATGCCGGATGCCTATGGCGGTAAAGGCTATGATCATCCAGTGTCGTTCACGAAAGAGGAAATGATCCAAATGATGCAAGGAATCCGGGCAGAAAAAACAGGTCTATTCGGTGCTTCCAGTAGTTCGTCGACCCATCCGGTATTCAGCACATCAGAGATTGAAATTTTTGCTCCCCTGATTGTCAAAGGGATGAGTCAAGCCACTCCGGAAGAGATGGTCACCTTCTTTGAAACTGCCGAAATTGAAACAGATGATCTTGAAAAGAATTTTCAAATTACCACTTCGGGCGGATTCTATGTAGCCGGGGGAAATTTTTACGTTGTCCTGAGCAACTTTTCCGTTAAAACCCCGGTCTGGCAGGATGCGCAGAGATCGAGTTATGACGTGGACTCTATTCGGACCAATGCTCTTGAACAATTAAAAGCGCAGCCCGGTCTGTTGGTCTTTGAGCCGAGGGAGTTTTTGGTGGAATCTCCCGATGGAACAATCGGGGGATTTTTAAAGGGTAAGCCCTGGCAAGTCGCCATTCGGTATCGGGAATTTTTAGGCCATCCCATCTCTCCCCAGCCACAGCTAAATAAACGGGAACCCGATTAAGGTTTTCCCCTGCACATGATGTCCTTCGGCATAGGTGAGGGAAGCCTTCTACTTGATTCTGAGGCTTAGAGGGTGCCGGGGTATGGTGTGCCCCACGTTCTTTAAGACTATTCACGGATTTTGGGACGGGGGCCTTGCAGAGGAAATCCAGTGATTATTACTGAGACCTCGGAGAACAGAAAATAGTGACACTATCGCGGCGGCTGGGGTCGGTGTGACCGCTGGCCATCTTTCCCCTTGCTCGCTCTCAAAATAGGAATCAGGACACCAAAGGACAGTATAATGACACTGCCAGGGATTTCGTAGTTGTGTATTTCACCGTTAAAAACTGCAATCCCCACCGTGAAATTTTAGGCAGGAAAGAGATACTGTACAGCGGCGTTGACAGTTGGATTGCCAACGGTAAAGACCGTATGTCAAGAAATACTGTGCCGCCGCAGCTGATAGACCGACCAATATCAATAGTCCCCAAATTTTCCAGGAATCCGGCCATATCGGTTAGAAAAAAATAAATGTCGCTACATGTATGGCTACAGTGACCAAGCAGAAATAAAAGATGACAACATGTGAAGAGTTTTTGCGCCCACCACGAGCGATAAATAAGTAGGCGAGACTTGCGAGAATGGCACTCAATAGAGCAATCAGCCGACCCTGGAAATTTCCCTCGGTAAAATTTGGATTGAGGAGAAATACCAAGCCGACCATGCTACCAAGGATACACATCCACGTTTGCTTGGAAGCCCGTTGACCCAGAATAAACGACGCCAATGCGGCGACAAAGATACTGCTGGAGCTATAAATGAAACTCGCTTGCGCTAAGCCTATATGTGCTAGAACGTTGAGATGAAAAAGCTTGGACAAGCCGCCAGGGATCCCGCGCAACCAAAGTGAAAGAGAATGGTCGCCAAGAATTTTATGGATAGGGTGCGTTCGCGCAAATTTCACAAATCACTCGCTTCTCCACAAATAACACGCGGCTCAGTGAGGTAAGGCTTCAGATCTTTCGGGAGTAGCCAGTCGCGGCGGCGACCCAAAGACACCGGCCGGTGGAGAAAGCATTCCTGGCCCGTTAAAGGGACCCTGACAGGGGCAGAGAGGCGTGAGTTGAAGAAAACCGTTGGCCTGTGATTTCCGCACCAGATGGAATGTTCTTTTCCAGGACTGGAAATTCCTGGAAGGGACCTATCCGATTGTTCAGATTCCCCTTCCTGAAGCACCCTGGGCGGCAGGTCTTCGATTTCTACGCCGACTTCCGCATTCTGGAAAATATTACGGTAAGATGTTTAGTGAATTTGTCCAAAGCCATCGTGTAGGGATTTGCGTCCCGAGGTGATTTAAAACGACACGTCCCATTGCAAGCGGACCCGTTGTTCATGTTGATTTTGACCTGCCGGCTGGGACAGCGTGAGCCAGGAACCATCCAGTGTGAGCTTGTTTCTATGCCCTGCGAAAAACCAATTGAGAACGGTCGTGTATTCCTGCCGTCGGTCATTTGGGGCTGAAATATTGGGGTCGACAAATGCATAGCGGAAGGCCACTTCCAAGGGTTTTGGAACGGCTGGAATGAGATAATGGGGAAAATACCCGACCTGCGAATAACTTCCCATCATGTTGGTCTTATAGCCCGGCGCACCCTCGGGATAGCTGTTGTCCTTGACCTCTTTCCAATGGTATTCATGTTGAATAGACAGCCCCCGCCATTTGAACGCGAATTCCTCCATCATGCCCTGCACACGGTATTGTCCGGCTTTAGCGGAAGAATCAGATGTGTAGGCTACACCCGCCGAATTGTCCTCTTCCAAGGTACCGCATCCGCTCGATGACCATCGGGTACATTTACCGACAGTGGTATAGGCACCGAAGGCCAAGCTTCCCGTGGGCAGCTCATGAAATTCCACGTCGCTTTGTGACCATTTCAGATCGCGTCCCAAAAAATTCCATTGGTACCGTCCGAAATACATCATATTGGCGTCGTCGTTGGCTTCCCCCCGGCC
>CABVRQ010000052.1:9148-27885 GCA_902500695.1 uncultured Nitrospira sp.
GACCACCGGCCTTGAAACCGCCACTGAATTTGCGTGGCAAACTTTCCATCCGAAGTGGAAAATTCCAATCCCTTATTGCCCCAGCCGACTCTGACGGGAAATTTCGCCTCAAGGGCTTTGATCTCTTCCTCAGCTTTCTTCTCTGATGCAGCCTCAATTTTGATCCATTCTTCTTTGGTGATGAGATTTTTTTCGCGTAAGACTTCAATTAGAGGTTCAATGGCCCAAGCACTTGTCTGCCAAAAAATGCATAGGCAGGTAAGGCCCATGAGTAATTTAACAACCTTCATGAATACTGCCTCCCTTTGTTGGAAAGACTGCGGGTGTAGAGAATAGATTGGATTTTTTCGTTCATATGTAAAGAGAGACTAGAGCAGGCGTATTACAGGCGTGTTAAGGGAAGGTCAAACGGATGTAAAAATGGAAAACTTCTCGTGCGATGAGGGCTGGGAGGGCAGACGACTTACCCACGAATACCGGAAATGTAGCCGGCGGTCAATGATTCTGTTGGGGATTCGAAGATTTGGCGTACGGGGCCTTGCTCCACGAGCTTCCCCACACCGTCAAATGACCAAAAAAAGGCGACATGATCGGCAATTCGGCGGGCCTGTGCGAGGTTATGCGTGACGATAAGAATTGTATAGTGACCCTGTAGACTATGGATCAGATCTTCAATGATTCCGCTGGAAATGGGATCTAATGCGCTGCACGGTTCATCCAGTAACAGCACCTCTGGAGATAATACTAATGCCCGTGCCAGGCAGAGCCTCTGTTGTTGGCCTCCTGATAAGCCTTGAGCCG
Organism: uncultured Nitrospira sp.; assembly: GCA_902500695.1. Taxonomy (GTDB): domain Bacteria; phylum Nitrospirota; class Nitrospiria; order Nitrospirales; family UBA8639; genus Nitrospira_E. The sequence goes on from CABVRQ010000052.1 coordinate 9,950, forward strand.
GACGATCGAGCCGGTCCTTGATTTCATGCCAGAGCCCCACTTGCCGGAGGACGTGTTCTATGGTGGAGGCCAGACGCATGCGATCATACGTGCCATGTTCTCTAAGAGGGAGTTCAAGGTTTTTGCGGATTGAAAAAGGAAAGACGGTAGGTTTTTGGAAAATCATTCCGACGCTACGGCGCAGGTGGAGCAGATCCGTGTTTTGAGCCAGAATATCCAAATCACTCATATGCAGATGCCCTGAGACCTCGCATCCCGGAATCAAATCCGTCAAGCGATTGAGGCTCATGAGAAAACTGGTTTTGCCGCAACCAGACGGCCCCACCAGGGCGGTAATGCCTCCCCGATTGATTTCAAGGTCGACCTCTCCAAGAGCCTGCTGACCATGATAGGCGATGGAAAGATTTTCTGCGCGAATGTGGGTGACAGGCTCACAACGAGGATCGGTGAATTGGTAGGGGAGCGATGCTCTGAATCCCGGCCGTTCGTGTGGATCGGAAATTATGCGGGGAGTTGGTTGAATGACGTCCATCGTGAGGCAATCCAGGAAGCAAAAAAATTAATGATCAACAGTCCACTCACCAGGACAAGGGCTGTGGCGTAGGCATTGGGATTACCGCCGGCCACGTTCATCGCCAGATCGTAAATGTGCACTGCGAGGGAACGTCCGGAGTCCATCAAGGATTCCGGCATCCGGTTCACGTATCCGCTGGTGTAAATCAAGGCCGCGGTTTCTGCCATCGCCCGACCTACCCCCAGGATGCCTCCGACTAACAGGCCGGGAATGGCCGCAGGGAGGAAAATGGTTCGAATGATCGTTGACTTGGAAAGGCCAAGGGCAGTGGCGGAAAATCGCTGGTCTCGGGAAATGGCCCGAAAACTTTCCTCAACCGTGCGAATTAAAATAGGCAACACCATGCAGGCTAACGTCAGGCCTCCCGACAGAATGGAAAATCCTAATCCAAGGGCCTGGCAGAACAGGGCGTTTCCGAATAAGCCAAAGACAATGGAGGGGACTCCGGCCATCACGTCCAGCGAGCCTCTAATCAGTCGGCCGGAGACATGATCGTGGGGAGTATATTCTGAAAGAAACAATGCGGTCCCCAATCCCATCGGCACTGTCACCCCCATACATACGCCAATGATCAGTATGGTGGACATAAGGATCGGGCCGATTCCACCTTCCCGCCCGGCATTTTGCGGGGCGGAAAACACAAAGCTCCATGATAGGTGACTCCATCCGTGCCAGAGTAAATCACCCATCAACCAGAGAAAGGGGATAACCACCATGGTGGCCGCCGTCCATATGAGAGCGACAGCGCCGTATTCGTGAACATGTCTACTTTGTTGCGACATTGGTGTTTGTGTGGCGTAAGCCCTCTGCCAGAGCGACAAAAATGACGACGAGTCCCATGAGGAAGAGACCGCTGACAAATAGTGCTGCCCGATGATTGCCTAACGCGTAGGCCATTTCCAGGGCAATGTTTGCGGTCAACGTTCGGATTGGATCAAACAGATGAGAAGGGGTGCGCACTACGTTTCCACAGACCATCAACATGGCCATCGTTTCCCCGAGTGCCCGTGCCAATCCCAATAAAATACCGGTGCAGAGTCCCACTTTGGTTGTGGGAAGAATGACGTGCCGGATTATTGACCATCGGCTGAATCCTAAGGCGGTGGCGTTATGAATATACGCGGCTGGAATGTGGGCAATACTTGCGTGGGCGACTAACGTAATGGTTGGTATGATCATGAGCGTCAGGATGAGAATGCCGGCCAGGAGACTGGGACCGGGAGGATGCCACCGGCCGATGAGTGGGACCAGGACTACCAGGCCCCAGAAGCCAAATACGACGGAAGGAATCCCGGCTAAGAGTTCGATCATGCGGCGGTACCACCGGCCAAGAAAAGGAGGCGCATAAAAATGACAGAAAAGTGCTGAGAGAATTCCGAGCGGGGCGGCGAGAAGAACTGATCCGGCGGTGGTCAAGACGGTTCCCCATATCATGGGCGTCAGTAGAAAGAGGTCTTCGGTTGGATACCAGTCCGGATCGCTAAAAAATCGCGACACCCCTATCTGCTGAAGGGCAGGCCAGGCCTCTCGAATCAGGTATGCGACGACCAGTAGCAACAGTCCTCCCGCCAACGACGCCAGAAGACGGACACTCCATGAGAGAAGGTTCTCACTCGTGAAGTGGGACGAAATATTCCTTGAGGATGAGATCATTGACGGAAATGGACTGAGCGAAATCAATAAAGGTTTTAATAAGTCCTGCTGGAAGAGACTTTGTTACAAGTGTCAGGGGGCGGGAAAGGGGGAAAAGGCCTTCCCTGACCGTTTCGATCGAGGCTGGAATATGCTCTAAAGGCAAGAGTCGAATTGGTATGCCATCGGTGGCATCGTATTGTGCTGTGCCAATGGAGACATAGCCGATCGCATGGGGATTTCCAGCAACGGTCTTAATGCCTTGTTCGTTGTCTCCGATGACCACATGAGCGTGAATGTCACGATTGGATAATGTAAAATAGTGCAGAAATAATTCCAGCGTGGAGCGCCCCTCGGCCTTATTGACAACGGTTATGGGGGCATCAGATCCACCAACCTGGTTCCAGTTAGAAATATTCCCGGTATAGATGGATCGGATCTGATCATCGGTTAATTCCTGAACGGGATTGGCCGTGTGTAGAATGAGGGTGATGCCATCATTCGCAATGACTGCTCCATGCAGGTGTTGCTCTTGAGGCTTCAGAGCCCGGGAGGCCATACCAATGTCAGCTAATCCATTGATGGCATCAGCAATGCCGCGTGAAGAACCTCCGGTTTGCACGTCCACCCGGACACCTGGATGGCGTGCTTCAAATCGCTTCCCGATTTCGGACACCAGGGGAGCCATGGTACTGGAGCCGGTGATGACCAGTTTGTGGCCATCAGCATATGCGAGCGAGTGCTGCGACAGGGGTGTCGTGGAGAGTCCGCTTGTTATCGCGATGGCTCCGAAGATTGCAAGAAGGGAAAAGAGTCTTTGAATGGTTTTTATCATAGGTTTGCTGAAGGAAGCGAAGGCCGATCTTAATCAAAAGAGATTTTGCAACATCCAAGGTTGATGGCTTTACCGCTCGTAGAATCTGCGACATTTTCCGGGAGTGTGTAGATCATCGTTTTTCCCTCCCGGGTGGCCTCCACGAGATCGTTATCCCGTAACACAGCTAAATGATGGGATAACAAACTTTGTTCCACTTCCAATTGTTCCATCAATTCCCCGACATTTTTTGGTCCGGACATGAGGGCTTCAAGCACGCCAAGACGAGTTGGATCTGACAAAATTTTCAGTTTGCCGGCACAGTCCGGAGATGTGGTTTTTATTTTCATAAGACTGACGGGTATGGGTATCCTAAAATTTTGAGGTAAACGTATCTTAAATATGATTGCTAATTCATATGAACGGAATTTAATGTGAACTTTCGTTGAGAGTCAAGTCAATTGACGCAGACGTCACGGCAGTTTTTGCTTGACGCATGCATGTGTTCTGGATAGATCTGATGGGACCAAGTGGGTGAGGCATGCATCGGAAAGAGTTTCCCCGATCTGGATGTGTGTTTCTCCTTTCTGTGGGTAATGTGGGTATCCCTTAAAAATTAACTCGGTTGTAACATGCGTGAAACTTGCCTGACATCATTATGCGATACGGTATACCCTGAGCGGTAAATATGGGAAGGAAGAATAGCCCTCTTTCTGATGCGTAAGAATCGGATGGAACAATGGACGAATAACGCGGAAAATCTTTCAAGGAGAAGCGAACATGAAATTAGAGAGAATGACATTCCTTAGAGGTGGGTTCCTGATTTGGTTTCTGCTGCTGGGTGCCCCGGCTATGGGAGCAGACGACTTGTTTCCCGTTGTGGACGAACAGATACCTTCGTACTCTCCACAAAGGCGTGTGTCGGGGAAAGTCGAAATCAATGGGTCCAATACCATGACAACCATTTTGGAAGCCTGGAAAGACAAGCTGGGGAAAATCCATCCTGGCTTGGAGATCAGTCTGGAGACAGACGGGTCCAACACGGGCGTTGAATTATTAATAAAGGGGAAGACGAAGATAGCGGCCATGTCGCGCGAGATGAGTCTCCGGGAAATCGAGGAATTCACCAAAAAAGTAGGGTATGCACCCACGTCGGTTCCTGTTGCCGTCGATGCGTTTGCTATTTTTGTTCATAAGGATAATCCGCTCAACAACATCACGTTTCAACAATTGGATGCGTTGTTTTCCTCGGAGAGACTCCGAGGGGCTCCGGAGGCCATCGACACCTGGGGACAGCTGGGCCTTTCCGGAGTATGGGACAAAGCTTCCATTGTTTCTCACATTCGGGATGCGAAATCAGGTACCGGACAGTTTTTCAGGGAATTCGTCTTGTTGGATGGGAAAGATAAAGAGAGCAGCATTGTTCAACCTGGTGCCGCGTCCGTCGTTCATGCCGTCATGAATGATCCTTATGCCGTCGGCTATAGTGGAATCGGCTATCGCACCAATTCCGTTAAACCCTTACATGTGGCTGCCGTTGATGGCGATCCCTTTGTCGAGCCGACATTTCAGTCTGCGACGAATGGGTCCTATCCACTTCATCGAGTGTTATATCTCTATGTGAATGAACCCCCAAATAAGGAACATTCTCCCCTCCTCTCCGAAATTATTAAATTTGCGGTGAGTCTGGAAGGGCAGCAAGTGGTTGCGAAATCAGGATTTTTTCCGCTTCCTACCAAAGACCTGATTGCCTTGTCCGCAGCCTGGTCCAGTCCGCTGGCTTCGGTCTCTAACTCTAAATGACCGAAGGATCTCAAATAGTCAAACCGGGTATCAATGGAATTGAGGGACGCATGATTGCCAACCCTCCAAAATTCCTGCGCTGCCTGACGCCCCTAATTCTGGAGTTAATCCCCTGCTAAGGAACCGGGTGTCAGGCAGAATGAACGATATGACGCCGCCGCTCAATAGAATGAATAGCGCATACCGACATTCAGGGAAGTGCCCGTCGCAGTTTTTTTGATCTACCGGGAATTCTAAGGCGAATTTGGCAGAGGCTGCGGCAGATATTCACGAATCCTACTGTGAAATACTTCCTGTTGAAGGATCAGGATTACACGAGTGAAGGATGGGGAGCGGGGCTGACGTCCACGGACACGGCGAGAGTATGGTGTCCACCCCCAACCATGAAGCCATTAATCGGACTGACATCTCCATAGTCCCGTCCCCAGGCCAGGGTGATGTGTTCATCGCCGGGAATGATATTGTTGGTGGGATCAAAGTCGACCCAACCGAGGCCGGGACTCCATGCGGCTAACCAGGCATGGGAGGCATCGGCGCCCACCAGTTTTTCCTGTCCCGCAGGTGGATGCGTCAAAAGATATCCACTGATATACCGTGCGGGCAAACCAAGGCTGCGGAGTGCGGCGATTTCCAAATGCGCAAAGTCCTGGCAAACGCCTTTCCGTGAGGTGAGGACATCTTGAACCGGTGTGGACACCTCAGTCACACCTCCTTCGTACGTGAATTCCTGAAAAATTCGGCTGGTTAAATCCATGACTCCGGCCAGAAGCGGGCGCCCGGCTGGAAAACATTCACGAACAAAATCATACGTGGCATCGTCAACGGTGATATACGGGGAGTCATACATAAATTGTTGGGCTTCCAGATTCGGGGAATTCAACGGTCTCTGGAGTTGTTGGACGACTTGATCCCATGGCGGACTTTGATCTAACGGTATCGGATCAGGCTTTAGGACCTCCACTAAGGTTTTGGTTTCGACGATCAATTTAGGATGGGGCGTTTGAATGGTCAAATGGGTTATCGGATTCCCAAAATAGTCTATGCCTTCTGAACGGACAGACGGCGTGGGATCAAACGTCATCGTCGATCGAAGGCAATGTTGTCGGGGATGGGACCGGGGGGTGAGGCGCAACACATGATGAGAAATGGCAACCGGCTGGCTGTAGGCGAAGGTGGTCCTGTGAGTGACGTGATATTTCACGGAATGCCCTCGAGCCATTGAGGCCCGGAAATACGTTGGGCCAATGAATGACTGAAAAAGGTATGCGCCACGACATCGGAGAGTTGATGCACGTGTTGATCCAGTTGTTTGAGCAGTCGTTCCAGATGGACTCGCGCTCCGGTTTTTGTCGTGAGTTGAGCGAGTTCCATCATGTCGGCCAGTCGAATATCCGTGCACCCGCGTGTGGTAATCCTTAGTGCCGGGTTGATGGAAGCCGAGGCTTCTTCTCGAGGCAACGCGTTGATGTGTGCCTCGATCGTCGATAATTGGAAAATAATAGAACGGGGGTTGGTGTCATCGGCCAACAGTAAATCCAGGACCGCTGCAAGTTTGGCTTCAGCCTTGTATCGGGTTCGGTAGGTAATGGAGGCGTCGGCTAATTCCAGAAGCAGATTGAGAGCACCGGTGGTTTCCGGCGTTCCCCGTGAGGCTAAATGACGGATGAGTTTGGATAAATGTCTCACTCGTTCCAGGCGCCGTCCCATTTCCAAGAAACGCCAGGCATAGCTGCGGGTCATATTTTCCATGACCATGCCGTTGAGTGCGGCCAAATGTTGAATCATCCGGCTCAGCAGGCGAATGGCGTCATCGATGCTTTGTCCTTTTGTCTGCGCCCATTCCTTTGGCACGCTGGTGAGTTCCATTAAAATATTCCAGGTGTCGAGAGACAACCGGTGGCGGACCAGTTCTGCGGTGCGTCGCACATTCTGGAGAATGGTTGCCAAGCCGTCCGGTGAATCCGGGTCAAATAAAATCGTTCGAAGTTCTGCTTCTACCGCGCCCGCTCCGCCTTCCACAGCACGTTTGGCCCGACGGGGCGATAAATGTTTTTGCATCACGAGGAGGGAAACCAAACGATGCAGGGTCTCGGGATCATCTCCGATTCCCGCCTCGCCGCTCATGCGTGACACCAGGCTTCGTAATAAACGGATCGCGCCTTCAGCGCGTTCGGTGTAACGGCCCAGCCAGAAAAGATTGTCAGCGGTTCGACTGGGCAGATCCCGTCCTCCTCGTCGAAGCTGAAGCGTTTGATGGGGAAGTGTGACGGCTGCCGGGATATCAAGAGGACCATTCGATTTTACCCATGTGTCTTTACTGAAATCCCCGGGTTCATGCCAGTGACCACGGGGATCCGATCGAACCGACACGCGAGCAAGTCCGCCCGGCATGACGGTATAGCCGTCTTTCGTGGCTGTCAGATAAATGCGGACGGTCATCGGGGCGGGTTTGAGTTCATCCTGAGACGTCCAAAATGGAGTAGTGGATGGGGAAACGATTTCCCGTCCTACGTACTCATGCCCACGCCGGTCAATGGCTTGAGCCAGGGCTCTGCGATCTTGTTCATTCAGGTCAGGCCCGAAGGAAGACAGACGGTCGTGGGTGAGGCCCCGCTTGGGGGTTAATACGCGACGAATTAACAAGTGGTCCATATTGTCGAGCACGTAGGCCCGTTCGTTGGCTTGTCCACACCACCAGGTGGCGACACTGGGAATTTTAAGCCCTTCGCCAAAAAAGAATTTTGATAACGTCGGCAGAAAGCTTAAGAGGACTTCGCTTTCGATCAATCCGCTTCCGAGCGCGTTGGCCATCGTAACGTGTCCGGCTCGAATGGCTTGGAGTAGCCCTGGAACACCTGTCGTGGATTCGGTCATCAATTCGAGGGGATCGCACAGGTCCGAATAAATCCGCCGCAAGACCAGATCAACTGGTTTCAGACCATCGACCGTTTTCAGGAACAGCCGTTCATCGCGTACGGTCATGTCCGACCCTTCGACGATCGGGTATCCCAGATACCGAGCCAGGTACGCATGTTCAAAATACGCCATGTTTTCTGGGCCTGGTGAGAGCACTACCGCCATGGGATCTTCCCGTTGGGAAAACTGGCGAAAGCTCTCGCTGAAGGTCTGGAAAAAGGAAGAGAGTCGTTGGACCTGTGTCCGGGCAAACAGATTGGGTAAAGACCTTGAGACGATAATGCGATTTTCGAGGGCGAATCCGGCGCCGGTGGGCGCTTCGGTGCGGTCCCGCAAGACCCACCAATTTCCGTCCGGTGCCCGCGCCACATCGAATGCCAGGAAATGTAAGTAAGTGCCTCCCGCCACCGGTACGCCGTGACAGGGCTGCAAAAACTGGGGATTTCCAAACACGACAGCAGGGGGTAACGTTCCATTTTTCAGCAATTGTTGCGGGCCATACAAATCGCTCAAGATATGGTTGAGGAGGCGGGCTCGTTGAATCAGCCCTGATTCGAGGTGTTGCCATTCCTCCTGGCTGATCAACAGGGGAAATAAGTCAAGTTGCCAGGGTCTGTCAGATTGTCGTCCATTCTGACTGGCAAGATACGTCATGCCGTCATCTTTCAACATTCGTGTGGCAGTTTCGTGAGCCTGACGGCGTTGAGCGGCCTCCAGGCTCTCGAATTGATTCAACAGATTCTGCCAGTGCGGACGGACGGACCCGTCTGACGCCACGAGTTCATCAAAGGTATCCGGCTGAGGCGGGTACATCGTTGAGGGCTGGGAAAGGGAATCCGGTGGTTCGGGAGAAAGGGAGGCCGCCATGGAATCCATCAGAGTGTTTTTCGTCGAGGGATGATCAAAATTACCTTACCGTTTCCTGAATACACTGTCCACTGTAAGAGATTAGGCCTGCCATCGGAGATCGAGCGTGTAAGGAAATTCCGGGCGAGAAGTATCCGGCGGTTCGGTATAGGGTCCGGCGGTATGACCAAAGGAATGAAATCTGGCCAAACGCCGGCTTTCGGCTTCATAGGCATTGACGGGGAAATGTTCAAAATTCCGTCCGCCCGGATGAGCCACATGGTAGGTACACCCGGCAACTGCCCGCCCGGCCCATTGATCGTAAATGTCGAAAGTCAGCGGTGCATCAACCCCGATTTTGGGATGCAAACAGTTTGGAGGCTGCCAGGCCCTGTACCGGACGCCGCCGACCGTTTCTCCCTGCCGTCCAGTTGGTGTCATGGGTACGCGTTTGCCATTGCAGGCGATGATATAACGGTTTTCGGTTGAGCCGGACAGTTTGATCTGTAGACGTTCGACCGAAGAATCCACATATCGTACAGTGCCTCCAGGGGCTCCTTGCTCTCCCATCACATGCCAGGGTTCCAGAGCCTGCCGAACTTCCATGACCAGACTGCCATAGTTGATCGAACCAAAGAGCGGAAAACGAAACTCCAGGTGAGGCGCGAACCAGTCTTTCTGCAGCTCGTACCCGGCGGAGTTCATCTCATGGATGACCTCATGGAGATCCTGAGCGAGGAAGTGGGGGAGCATAAAGCGATCATGAAGCTGGGTGCCCCATCGAACAAGGTTTCCATGGTCCGGAGACTTCCAAAAACGCGCAACGAGCGCAAGGAGGAGGACCTGTTGAGCCAAACTCATGCGTTCATGGGGCGGCATCTCGAAGGCCCGGAATTCCACCAATCCGAGTCGACCGGTCGGGCCATCCGGCGAATAAAGTTTGTCGATACAAATTTCCGTGCGATGAGTATTCCCGGTGACATCAATGAGCAAATTTCGAAAGATCCGATCGACCAGCCATGGCGGCGGCGGTGCTCCGATATTGGGGGCGGGAACCTGAGCAAATCCCAGTTCCAGTTCATACAAGGAATCATGCCGGGCTTCATCGATGCGGGGAGCCTGACTGGTTGGGCCGATGAAGAGGCCGGAAAAAACATAGGAGAGGGACGGGTGACGTTGCCAGTAAGCGATCAGGCTGCGCAGGAGATCGGGCCGACGCAGAAAGGGGCTGTCGGCAGGCGTGCCGCCTCCCATGACCACATGATTGCCGCCACCGGTTCCGGTGTGTCGTCCATCCAACATGAACTTTTCCGTGCCTAATCGACAGAGCCTCGCCTCTTCATAGATGGCCGTAGTAATCGCAACCATGTCCGACCAATTTTTTGCGGGATGGATATTTACCTCGAGCACTCCAGGATCGGGAGTAATCTTTAAGACGTTTATGCGAGGGTCATAGGGGGGCGTGTAACCTTCCAAGTGAAGAGGCTGCTTCAATTCCGCAGCGGTATCTTTAATCACGGTGACCAGATCAAGATAATCTTCAGCCGATTCGAGTGGCGGCATGAACACGCAGAGATGTCCGTTGCGAGGCTCCACCGTGAGAGACGCGCGGACGACACCTCCTGCACCGATACCGCTCTTCTGTCCCATGATGACTTGAGCCGGTTCATGTTGCCCGTCTTCTCCCTGTTGTTTTTGAAGCCGTTGTTCCTGAAGGGAGGATTGTTGAACCGGATCGGGTAAGGGCCCCCGTATGTCGAATGGGTCCGTCGGAATAATGTAGGGATAGTCTTTGGGATCTAGGACCGGTAATGATGGTAAGGGCAAACGAAAGCCGATCGGCGAGTCACCAGGGACCAAAAACAGGTGTTGACTACGGGTGGTCCACGTAGCGGTGACCCATCGACGTTGTCCGTCCTTTGCATTCCAGCGTTGCAATGGCAGGACATAGCCGGCTGGTTTGCCCAGGCCACGTTCATACACCTTGGCGAGCCGGGCACGGGCCATGGGGTCGTCGAGATTATTGGTGGCCGGTTCGAGATTTTCCGGCAGCTTGCGTTCCTGACCGATGAAATGCCATGGATCTTCATAGACGGGTTGAATGGTTTTGGTGCCCACCTCCACCCGTTTGGCGATTCCTTGAATTAAGTGGTTGGCATCATCAGCGGAGACGTCCGAGGCCTCATTCTCTTCCGCAAAGAGTTGGTCCTCCTGCCAGATCGGTTTTCCATCCTGCCGCCAATAGAGGCTAAAGGCCCAGCGTGGCAACGGTTCGCCGGGATACCATTTTCCCTGGCCAAAGTGCAGAAGGCCTCCAGGGGCAAAGCGCTCCCGTAAGCGTTTAATGAGATTCGCCGCCAAGGGCCGTTTCGTGTCACCGACGGCCTCGGTATTCCATTCAGGCGCATCAGGATGATCAATGGAGATAAAGGTGGGTTCCCCTCCGATGGTAAGGCGTACATCGTTGGCCGCCAATTCCGTATCCAGTTGCTGTCCAAATTGATCAATCGCCTGCCATTGTTCTTCTGTGTAGGGCTTCGTCACCCGTGGCGTTTCTACAATACGGGTGACCGACATCTCGTGGGAAAACGTCGTTTCGCAAATCTCCATCACTCCACTAATTGGCGCAGCATTCAACGGGTGAGGTGTGCAGGCCAGAGGGATGTGCCCTTCTCCGGCCAACAGGCCGGACGTGGCATCCAGTCCCACCCACCCGGCTCCAGGCAGATAGGCCTCTACCCAGGCATGAAGGTCTGTGAAGTCCCGTTCGGCACCAGATGGACCATCCAACGATTTCACGTCGGCGACAAGCTGAATTAAATAGCCGGAAACGAATCGACTGGCAATGCCCAGGTGGCGAAGGATCTGCACGAGGAGCCAACCGGTGTCCCGGCACGACCCACGGCCAAGTTCCAGCGTCTCATCAGGGGTTTGCACGCCGGGTTCCATACGGACGACATAGTCGATTTGAGCCTTGAGTTGCTGATTGAGATTCATGAGAAAGGGAACGGTAGGATCTCCGTGTGGCGCGGTGAATTGTCGCAGCCATTCTTGCAGTCGAGGGCCCGGTGGTTCTTTGGCCAAAAACGGCAGCAGGTCCTCTTTGACCAGAGGATCATAGTTGAAGGGAAGTGTCTCGGCGTCAGGCTCCAGAAAAAAGTCAAAGGGGTTATAGACGACCATGTCGGCGACAAGGTCGACTTCCACATGAAATTCCCTAACTTTTTCAGGGTAGATAATCCGAGCCAGATAGTTGCCGTGTGGATCCTGTTGCCAGTTCAGGAAATACCCGGTTGGCTCAATCTTGAGTGCGTAACTCAGAATGGGCGTCCGGCTATGGGGAGCCGGCCGCAGCCGGATGACGTGAGGTCCCATCTGAACGGGACGATCGTAGCGATAATGAGTTTGATGATTGAGTGCGACGTGGAGTGCCATGAAGAATCAATAGCCTATGGAATATCTGTGTTGGTGAAAGGATAATGGAAAAATGCCATGACCATCTTCACAAGACCGATTGAAGAATCTTAGCACTCTCCCTAATAGTTTTGCATCATTCAACTCGATGCGACTGTGTAATCACCAATCCGAGACAAGCGTTGAATGATCTGTATCCTATTGTTGAAATTGCCATTGTGCCGGTCGGCTATGTTACAGTCTTTTTCGTAAATTCCGGCGAGATAGTTTTTTGGCGAGAGGCCACTGATCAAAGGATAGGGTTGTGAAATCGTTATTTGATCGCTATCAGATGAAATCAGGTTTCGATGAAATGTTTGAGTCGTCAGGCGTTCCGCGTCCTCATTATCGTCGTCTCGTTGAACGGTTACGGAATTTCTCCTCCAAAGATCTGGAATTAAAGCGGCGTCAGGCCGATCAGGCTTTTTTGCGGCAGGGCATTACCTTTACTGTCTATGGCGATCTCCAGCAAACAGAGAAAATTTTTCCTTTTGATCTGATGCCACGGATCATCCCGGATCTTGAATGGCGAGTTATTGAAGAGGGGATTCGTCAGCGCGTCATGGCCTTGAATATGTTTTTAGTGGACTTGTATAGCGATCAAAGGATTCTTAAGGATCAGGTGGTGCCTCGCGAACTCATAGAAAGTTCCGTGCATTTTCAGAAAGATTTAGTGGGTTTTTGTCCGCCCAAAGAGGTGTTCATCCATGTATCGGGGATTGATTTAATTCGGAACCATGAAGGCCAGTATTATGTCCTGGAGGATAATCTCCGGACACCATCAGGCGTGTCGTATGTCCTGGAAAACCGATTGGTCATGAAGCAATTGTTTCCCAACCTGTTTTCCGACATGCAAGTCCGACCTGTCGATCAGTATCCGACGCAACTCCTGGAGAATCTCAAGTGGCTGGCTCCCCTTGGCAAGGAAAATCCGACCGTTGTTCTCCTGACTCCCGGTGTGTTTAATTCCGCCTACTTTGAGCATTGCTTTTTGTCCTTGCAAATGGGGATTCAAATGGTGGAAGGCCGGGATCTTGTCGTGGAATCTGATGATAAGGTCTATATGAAGACCACCCAAGGTCTCCAACAGGTGGATGTGATTTATCGGCGGGTGGATGATGCCTTCCTCGATCCGGAAGTGTTTCGCAAGGATTCCGTATTAGGCGTTCCCGGCCTGGTCAGGGCCTATCGGGCAGGGAATGTGGGCTTGGCCAATGGCATCGGGAACGGGATCGCAGACGATAAGGCGGTCTATACCTTTGTGCCGAAGATGATCGACTACTACTTAAACGAGACACCCATTCTGCAAAATGTCCCGACCTATTTGTGCGGAAATCCGGAAGACCGGAAGTATGTGTTGGAACATCTCGGGTCGTTGGTCGTCAAAGCCGTGGCGGAATCAGGCGGATACGGGATGTTGATGGGACCCAGTTCGACCAAAGCCGAGCAGGAGGAGTTTCGGAAGAAAATAGAGACGGACCCGCGAAGCTACATTGCCCAGCCTGTGGTGACTCTCTCGCATCATCCCTGTATCGTAGACGGGGAGGAACACATGAGATTGGTCGGGCGACATGTCGACCTTCGGCCGTTTGTGCTCTGGGGGGAGGAGATTTCCTTGTCCTTGGGAGGGTTGACCCGTGTGGCCTTAAAAGAAGGCTCCCTGGTGGTGAACTCTTCGCAAGGCGGGGGAAGTAAGGACACGTGGGTGCTCTATGGGGATGAATAAACCATGTTGAGCCGAACGGCAGAGTCGTTTTTCTGGATCGGGCGCTCGGTGGAGCGCGCCGAATATACGGCCAGGTTTGTGAATGTGCATTTTCATTTGCTCACCGAGATTGCGACCCGGGAAGACCAGGCCAACATCTGGACTCGATATTTAGAGGATACCGGGGAGCTTGAGGCCTATACAAAAATTTTCGGGGAAGTCCAGACCCGGCCGGTCATGGAATTTGTCACGCTCTCCAGGGACAATCCGAATTCGCTGACGAATCTCATTGCGGCCGCCAGAAACAGCGCCCGCGGGATCCAGGATCAGTTGTCCAGCGAGGTTTGGCATTTTATGAATGATTTTTATCTCAGCCTCAAAGGAAAGACAGAGCTTGATCTGTGGTCGGATACATACGATTTGCTCAGGTATGTGCGGAACACCTGCTACACCCTGGACGGAGTTGTCGGTAGCACGATGGTACACGATGAGGGATGGAACTTTTACCGGTTGGGACTGAACATTGAGCGGGGTGGACGGACGGCCCGACTCATTGATATTCCTGTACTGAGTGATCCCACAACTGAACCCAGGAGAATTTCCGAATATCATCAATGTTTAGCTGCGTTGAAATCGGCCAGCGCCTTCGAGGCCTATCGGAAATTTTACTCCGCACAGTTGGTGCCGAAACGAATCGTGGAGTTTCTCCTTTTTCATGACAAATTTCCTCGATCCGTCCGGTACACGACGGCGCAAATCAGTAAAGTCGTGGAACGATTGGCCGGAAGTAGTCGACGGGCTGAAACCCGTCAGGCGATCCGATTAAGTGGGGCCCTGGCGGCGGATCTGGAATTCGGCAGTTTACAAGAAGTCTATTCCACAGGCTTGTCGCCTTTTCTGACCCAGGTGCTTGAGCATTTTGACCAGATTGCCAACTTGATCGCGCTGGCATTTTTTCGCACGAGTGGCTATTCCACCCCTTCTCAATCTCAATCCCAAACCCAATCAGTGTGAGACTCAACTGTGGGAGAGGATAACGTCCCGTGGGATGTGTCATTACTAATTGTCCGGGTCATAACCACCCAGGTTTAATCATAGGAGGTCATCATGAAACAATGGTTCTTGTTCGGTCTTGTGCTCATCGCCGTTTGTCTGACTATCCCAGGCACCCCTGCCTTGGCCGATTTCGATGATGGATCGAAGATTTCAATCACGTCGCCGAAGGATGGCGCTATAGTGGGGGACACCTTTGAACTGACATACGAACTTGTCAAAGGTTCCCAGGCCGCGCATGGCCATGTCTATCTTGACGGGGAACCCCAAAAAAAATTCCCAGGCACATTCAAGGGCCTGAGCAAGGGCAAGCACGAAATCAAGGTGCAGGCCGCGACCCACGATCACGACTATCTTGCAGCAACCGACAGCATCTCAGTGACGGTTCAGTAACCAGCCAACAGTTGGAGGAGGCCGGGGCCTCCCCCCAAATAACCCGTGGGCTGTGAGGTCGCGATGTGACATGACGTGGAGGGATGGTGGTCAAAGGATCAATGTCAGTCCGTACAGTAGGCTCATTTCACACAATCTGATGCACTGGATTGAATGCCGGATCAGGTTGCTGGATTCACTAAGTAGATTATTGTGACCATGAAAAATAGACGGACACCTGGCCAGCTCCTGAACGTTTTTAATATGCCCTGGTATTTCCTCCATGCATTGAAGGATGACGACTCGCCGGCGATTGCGAGGTACGTGAAAATTCCTTTTCGATCTCCTTTCTACGACTGACTTTTTCCTCGTCCCGTTTCATGGACCAGAGAACGCCGCTGAACTGCCTGCTGAAGCTCCGGCGCAGGCACTGCGGCATTTTTCAACACTCCCGGATACTCTCCTCTGTCCTTACTTGTCCTCTTTGCTTCACTGGGGTAAGCTTCCCCCGTTTTCTTGACAAGGCCTTGCCATCTCAATAACCAGGCGAGTAGCGAATCATTGGTATTTGGATTGACCGATCAGCATCTCAACCGATCATGTCTGAATTATCTATCCTCCTGATTATCCCTCCTCTGACCCAACTCAATACGCCCTATCCGTCCACGGCCTATTTGACGGGGTTTTTGCGGTCACAAGGGTATCGCACGCATCAGGCTGATGTCGGCATTGAGATGGTGTTGGCCCTGTTCTCCCGTGGGGGTTTGAGCCGGGTTTTTACCGAACTCCGGAAGACCCCACTTGACGAATTGCCTGGTGAAGCGCGGCAAATGCTGAGCCTGGAGCGGGCGTATGTCGAGACAATTAACCCGGTGATTAGCTTTTTGCAGGGTCGAAATCCCACCTTGGCTTCGCGCATCTGTCAGGGCACGTTCCTTCCGCAAGGTCCACGCTTTGCCTCGAAGGATTCAGAAGACCAGGACGGGATACATCGTTCACACAATCAAGCCGACCAGGCCAAACATCTGGCAACCTTGTATCTCGAAGACCTTGCCGACCTGGTTCAGGCGACCATTGCGCCACACTTTGCGTTGAGTCGCTATGCCGAATCCATTGCCATGCAGGCGAATTCCTATGATCGTCTTGAAGAAGCCCTGGCCCAACCCATGAGTCTCACGGATGAGTGGATGGTCGAAGCGCTCTGGCAGCATGTGGACCGGCATCAACCCGCTATCGTCGGATTGTCGGTGCCGTTTCCCGGCAATCTGTATGGCGCACTTCGGATGGGCCAACAATTACGGCGCAGAAGACCGGAAATCAAGGTGGTGCTGGGGGGAGGGTATCCCAATACGGAGTTGCGCCGGCTGCAGGAACCCCGACTGTTTGAATGCGTTGATTTCGTGACGCTTGACGATGGAGAGCGGCCCTTCCTCTGTCTGTTGGAATACCTGGAGGGGAAACGGAGAGAGTCCGATCTGTGCCGGACGTTTCTTCGTTCAGGGAAGAATGTCGTCTGGCAGAACGGAGCCAGCGAGCCGGACGTTTCGCAGGTTGATGTGGGAACCCCGACCTACGACGGATTACATCTCAATCAGTATATTTCCGTGCTGGATACCTTGAATCCCATGCATCGGCTCTGGTCCGATGGACATTGGAATAAATTGACGGTGGCGCATGGGTGTTATTGGAAGCAATGTACGTTCTGTGATGTGGGACTGGATTACATCGGCCGGTACGAAGTCTCACCGGGCGAATTGTTGGTGGATCGTATCGAAGCCCTGATCGCTGAAACGGGAAGCCGCGGGTTTCACTTCGTGGATGAGGCCGCTCCACCAGCGGGATTAAAAAACCTGGCGCTGTCTCTGCTTGAACGGGAAGTCACCATTTCCTGGTGGGGAAATGTCCGGTTTGAACCGGCGTTTACGCCGGACCTCTGCCGTCTGCTGGCCGCCTCCGGTTGCATCGCCTTGAGCGCCGGCTTGGAAGCGGCGTGCGATCGTCTGCTGGCCTTGGTCAAAAAAGGGATCACTGTTGACCAAACGGTTCGGGTGGTGCAGGCCTGCCGGAACGCGGAGATTCTGGTACATGCCTATCTCATGTATGGAATTCCCAGTGAGACGATCGGTGAAACCATTGAAAGCCTCGAACGTGTGCGCCAATTATTTGCGCATGACCTCATTCAATCAGCCTTCTGGCATCGCTTTACGACGACTGCTCACAGTCCCATCGGCTTACATCCCCAAGCCTATGGTATTCAACTTATCGGACCCGAGTTCGGAGGGTTTGCGGAAAATGATCTGGTTCATGTGGATGCTCTGGCGTCTATGCCGGAATGGATTGGAGAGGGCCTGCGTGCGGCGCTGTGGCATTACAAAGAAGGGATGGAATTGACCCGGGATGTCAGGGAATGGTTTCCGGAGCCGGTCCCGAAACCAAAGGTCAAACGTACCTGGGTCAAACAGATTTTAGAGTTGGAAGAGCGAGAAGACCATTCCAGGTTAGAGCGAAAATTCGTCTGGATCGGTGGGCAGCCGGATGTCGATCGAGGTAATGGCGAGCAATACAGAATCATGTTGCCGAACCGAACCACAGATGAAGAAGTGAGGTTGAAGCGCGGCCAGGGGGAATGGTTACTCAATCTGATCGAACGCGCCGTCCCGGTTCATCAATCGGGGGGACATCGATATCCTATTTATAAGGAAGTTCGAGCAGGCTTCCCGTTTGGCGGACCAAAGGGGTTTGATAAGTGGTGGCAGTCAGCCTCAGCC
>CABVRQ010000053.1 GCA_902500695.1 uncultured Nitrospira sp.
GACAAACGCCAAGGTCAGCCCGCGCGGGCGAACACCGCTGACGGTGCCGACCACCTCCAGCCCCGTCCCATCTTGGAACAACATTGCCAAATGGAAGACATCGGAATTCTCTCTATCCCCTGTTGAACGAACAACAGACTCAGTGAGGGTTTCCTCATGACTCCCCTGAGTCGCGTCAAGCAACACCCCTGCCGACCGGCTTTCACCCTCTGGCACCAACTTAAGCCACGACTCGGTGGCCTCCACCTGATAAACTCCCGGCCCCACTTCGATATCGTCTCCCGCAGGAGTGAGGAAGTGGATGACGACTGGTAACTCCACCGTTGGCGCCGAAGTTGAACCAGCCAGGACCTGCGTTCCCGAAGCCAGATGCGAAGAATGCTAATAAGACAATTGATAAATGACTTTTGGCACATACTTCACCTCCTGTTGTAATTTCCTCAAAAAGTTCTCTCCTTTCATTCCTCTGTCGTCCTACTCCTCAAATGGTTCAATGCTTCATACGGGTTTTCCCCACCTTAAAAAATTTCTTGTAGCGAACATCCCAAAGCCTATCCTGCGCCTTCCGCTCAAATTAAGACACCCCATGAGGGAATTTTCAGGAAACTGGTTTAAAATTCAGACGAAAGCATCAACGTGTAGTGGGTGAATTAAAGAAGGAGAACAAGACCTAAGTGCGAGAAAAATGACTGAACAGCTCTCAGAACTCTTGCAGAAGAATTTCCTTATCCTTGGAATTGTTGTCTCCAAGTGACCCAGACCACAATAAATGTGGGATCCAAAATACCGTCAATAAAGGACTTCTAACCCGGCATCAAATTCGTTGAAGCGGATTCATTGCGCCAAGCAACCATCCGCATGCAGCCCTAGCGATTATGAAGATGCATTCATTAAGATGGAGCATTCTCGGTTGGATTTCTCAATCGTCCGGTTTCCCCATGAATGAACAGGCAGATAGGGCGACCACTCACCGTTTTCCCCCAAGAAAGAGTTTAATCAGATGAACCCTTGAGTCCTGAAATCCGACAGACTTACCAAAATACGGTGAAACAGCCATTTGTTTAAACATGCGATCATAATTATGGTACCCCCAATCCCTCGCCAGCTTTCACCAGCATTTTTGTGGACAACGCTCCTCGTATTCATTGGCATTTTTGGGGGAGCATGGGCTCCTTTTTCCTATGGGGCTCCCCCGCCCCCCCGCAGTCTTAGTGGACATCAAGGGGAAATTTTCGGTCTGGCTTTTGATTCCTCCAATCAACTATTAGCCTCGGCAAGCGGAGATCAAAGCATCCGGTTGTGGGACGTGAAAACCGGTCGCCTCCAGACCATCCTCAAAGGACATACGGCTCCGGTCAGAACGTTGGCCTTTTCTCCGAAAGGGAATTTCCTCGCCTCCGGAGCAAGTGATAAAACCACCAGGGTCTGGGATGTCCAAACAGGAAAAGTAGCCGCTTCCTTCAGTTCGATTTTTGGAAATATCCGCGCAGTGGCCTTTTCTCCAAATGGTGAGATTTTGGCCACGACCGGCGATGGAGGCAGTCTTCGCCTATTGGATTGGAAGGCCAATAAAGAACTAAAGGCGATGAAAAGCGAATTCGGCATCATTTATGCGGTGGCCTTTTCCCCTTCTGGCTCAGTTCTGGCCACTGGCAGCAGCGATAGTCATGTGCACATCTGGGATCCCTCAAGCGGTCAACAACAAACGGTCTTTTCCGGACATACCAAAGCAGTGCTCACCGTCGCGTTTTCTCCGGATGGATCCTTGCTGGCCAGTGGATCTGCCGATGGCACAGTCAGAATCTGGGAAGCCCAAACAGGGCGGGAACGAGGGGTCTTTCTCGGCCATACCGGCGACGTGAATGCCGTCGGATTTATGGCCAATGGCATACACGTAATTTCGGCAGGAAGCGATGGGACCGTCCGTTTCTGGGATAGTTCAACCAGTCGGTCCTTGGACATCCTTTCCGATTACAAAGGTCCGGTATGGGCCTTGGCTCTGGCCCATAACGACTCCCTCATGGCCATTGGGGGCCGCGACCGAACCGTTCATCTTCAAGCGGCCACCATCACCCTGGCGCAAGTGTCGCCGTCCGGAGCCTCATCAGTGATTCCCAGAGATGCCGATGTCGGGCCGCCCCCTGTCCCTCCTCCCCATGCAGAAGCGGAGTTCTCGATTCAACCTCATGAACTAAAGCCTGGCGATGAACTCACCGTAGACCTCCGTGTCTCCAATACCGGAAAAGGCCCGCTGTACCGGTTCCTGGCCAAAACCAGTAGCTCGCATCCATTACTGAACGGACGGACCTTTTATTTTGGAAAAATTTTGGCAGGCCAATCGAAATCGGAAACTTTGAAAGTGAATATCCCCAAAGACATCACCACTGAAGAAATTCCTTTAGACATCCAATTCGAGGAATATAATGGATTTGTGCCGGATCCGCTCAAAGCACTGATCACCCTCGCCGGCCCTCCACGACCCCGCCTAGCCTACAATTATCAAATTCTCGATAACGGCACCGGACAGTCTGTGGGTAATGGCGATGGCCGAATCCAAAAAGGTGAAGCGGTTGATCTATTGTTGACCATCAAAAATGTGGGAGGGGTATCAGCCAAGGATACCTGGGTGGAATTAACCAATCAGGAAGGACAGCACTTGGACATCAGGCCTCATGTGATTCGATTCGGTCAATTAGAGCCGAATGACACGAAGCAAGCCCGGATCAGTTTTACCGTGTGGCCCGATTACCCGAATCAGACACTCGCATTCGGGTTATTAATCAAGGAAAAAACTCAGAATGTGTTTTTGAATGAAAAGATCGCTCTGGTCGTGGATACCCTCCCCCCTCAACAAATCATTGCCACCAATAAAGTCGTAATGGTCACCCAAGACCACGCCTCCTTGCTCAGCGGAGCCGGGGCGGAAAGTTCCGTGATTGCCACCGTCCAAAAAGCGCAGACCCTCTCGGCAACTGGAGAACTTGGTGGCTGGTATCGGATTCAACTCTCGGAGAAAGAAACAGGCTGGATTGCCAAGCAACAAGTCGCCACTGTCCAGAATTCAATAAAGGGCGAAATGCCCATACCCACCATTCAAGGACTGGAGGCCAATAAGGCGGCTCAATTCATTAACCTGCCTGAGCAGCTACAGCAAGCGGAACAAGAACGGGCACGCATTGAACAGACCTTAAAACAGCGTGAACAGGAAATTGCGCTTCTTCAGACCAAACTGGAGCAAATCACCAGTACGCAACAATCCACCCTTTCCACCACTCAGGAACAATTGGAGCGGGAGCGGACCGAACGGGAACAGATTGAACGGGCCTTACAACATCGTGAGCGGGAATCGCAGCAGCTCAGGGCTCAACTCGAGGATTCAGCCAATTTAAAATCTTCCGAGCTGACTACCATGCGTGAACACCTCCAACAGGAACAGACGCAACGGGAACAAGCTGAGAAGGCCTTGCGGAATTTCAAGCAGGAAATGGCCCATTTGGAGGCCAAATTGGACAAAATGAACCATTCGCAGATTTCTGCCAAAACGCCTCCGGCCATTGCTTTAGCGACCCCGTATGATCAACAAATTCTGACAGTCGACCGGGTTCAACTGGTGGGAGCAGCGGCCAGCGACCGTGGCATTGCTCGAATTGAAGTCCGTGTGAATGATGAACTGTTGGTCAGGCGCCAGGGTCGCGGAGTCGCCGTTGTCTCCTCGCAAGACACGCAACAATCGACACAGGAATTTTCTGAAACAATTCAGCTTCGCGAGGGAGAAAATATTATCACCGTCATGGCCTATGATAACGACCAATTGGAATCCAATCGAACCCTTCGGGTAACCCGGGAGGTAAACAGGGGACAAATCTGGGCTGTCGTTATCGGCATTTCACATTATAAGACCGTCAGATCATTAAAGTACGCCGACAAAGACGCGTCAGCGTTTCGGGATTATCTCACCAAGAATGTGGGAGTCTTGCCCGATCACATGACGTTCTTACTCAATGAGGAAGCCACACTATTTAATCTGAAACGATCGTTAGGAACGGAATTAAAACGAAAAGCCGGACCGAAGGACACCGTCATTATCTATTATGCCGGTCATGGAGCACCTGAACCGGATGCTTCCAGTCCGGACGGGGATGGCCTGGAAAAGTACCTGATCCCCTATGATGCTGACCCGCAGGATTTGTATACCACCGGTCTGCCGATGCGGGAAGTCGAAACAATTTTTCATCGATTGTCCGCCGAACGAGTCATTTTCATTACAGACTCTTGTTATAGTGGTGCCACTGCCGGCCGGACGTTTTCCACAGCCGCCCGCCGGGCCAACCTTTCAGATGGTTTTTTAAACCGCCTGTCCAAAGGGAAAGGACGGGTGGTGTTGACCGCAAGCCGGGCTGGAGAAGTCAGTGAAGAACGCGATGAACTGGGCCATGGCGTCTTTACATACTATTTACTCGAAGGATTGAATGGAAAAGCCGATGTGGATGGAGATAGCCTCGTGACGGTTGATGAAGCGTATTCCTTCCTTTCCACCCATGTCCCCCAGGCCACTGGCCAAAATCAACATCCCGTCAAAAAAGGTGAGGTTGAAGGACAATTGATTCTTGGACGTGTCCAATTCTAAAAGTTTTTCACCCCAACGCAGGAGGACTCCCTCATGATGAACCGTTCGCGTGTGACGACTTCTCTCTTAACCGGTGTGGCTCTATTGATTGCAGCTCATCTGACTGGTTGTGCGGCCTTCTCACCTCCCAAACCTGAAGGATTAAATACCAAGGTCTATACGGCTAATGAAAGCTCCAATACCGTGACGGTCCTTGATGGAGACACCTATCAGGTTATCGGAGAAATCGATACGCTGAACTATGGGGCACATGACCTGGCCCTCAGCCGGGACGGGAAACAACTCTGGGTCACGAATCTGGCCAATGGCCGGGTCTCGGTCATTGATACCGAATCTCGTCAAACGATTGCGTCGATTTTTACGGGCACTCGCGCTCATGTGGTGGCACTCACCAACAATAATAAACATGCGTGGGTGGCCAATATCGCCGACAATACGATTTCGATTATTGACACCACGATTTTTCGCATTCTCGGCACGATTCCGGTCGGAAAAGGTCCGATGGGCATCGCATTTTCCCGTGACGGAAGATTTGCCTATGTCAGTACACAGGACAAAATGGTCAACGTCATTGATACGGCCGCCCATCAGGTAATTAAGCAAATTCCGGTCGGCCCGAATCCACATTTTCTCACCCTGGGACCCGATGGCCGTATCTGGGGGACCAACACCGGCAGTAATGATATTTATGTCATTGATCCAGCCACCAATGAAATCGCCGCGACCATCGAAGTGGGACCGGCCCCGCAACAAATCGCGTTTGCCTTGAAGGGAACTGCTGGCCCGAATGCTTACGTGACCGTCACCGGGCTCAATAAAGTCGTCGTGGTCAGTGCCACTTCCCCGGCATTGTCCATTCGGGAACAAATTGACGTGGGAGAGGAACCAAACGGGATTTGGGCGAATGCTGTCGGCACACGAATCTATGTCGGGCATACGAAATCCAATAATGTCATGGTCATCGATTCGGGGACCAGCCAGGTTCTTGCCACGCTTCCCGTAGGGAGAAAACCCATTCGGGTAGTCGCGTCGCGGTAAACCTCATGTGGAATGGAAAATCCCTTACGACCACCACATGGATGATTTCCAATAAATGAATAGGAGGCTCATATGAACGATACCACTACATTCAGCTTACCTAACGCTCTGCCCCGTCTGCCCAGCCAACTTCTTTCAGGACTATGTGCCATGTTGCTCTGTCTAGGATTTTTTTTCGTATCTCCGGTTCATGCAGCCGATGAACTGGCAGCCAATGCCATTAATGCCATAGGGGATTTCACCGTGTTTCGAACCGATGGTATTCAGGAACAACTGGAGGGGAAAGGCATGCTACCCATATATGAAGGGGATCGGGTCAAAACCGGATCGGGAAGTCAGGCATTACTGGAATTCACCAACGGAATCCAGGTGGCCCTTAATGAACATACCGATTTTCTTATTCTCTCTCGCTGGGAAAACGATAAGGGATTTACCAGGATCCTCCGTCTGGCAACCGGAGAAGTATGGGTCAAAACCATGGGAGGACCAAAACCATTGGAAATTGAAACTCCGGTAGCCACTGCAGCCGTGAAGGAAACTGAATTTGATATCAAGGTCCTGCCGGATGGTCAAACGACTCTCACTGTTGTGGAGGGGATCGTGGAATTCGGCACTGCGTTCGGAACCTGCCCGATCAAAACCTCGACCATCAGCTATGGAAATCGCGGAAAAAAATGCACGAAACCGGCTCCTGTGGATGTGGCCCCAAATGTAGCGTGGTCCGAAGGTATTCGACAGTAGCGATAACCGTTACGATATCTGCAATGAAGAGGGCCCCTTCCGACATACCGGAAGGGGCCCAATTTTTTCGTGTTGGGACGTGGCCCATTGGATGATCCCCCAGTTTGCCATTAGCCCCGCAGCAAATCTCTTCGCGGCAGGATCCCAATCAATTTCCCCTTCGAATCCACGACAGGCACCCGAATCAGATGATTATGTTACAGAACATCGATAAGCGTCAGGACATTGGTATCTTGCATGACCGATACCGGATTGGCCGTCATAAGGAAGGAAAAGAAATGAACAATACTATGGCCATGAGTCGATCATGCGAAGAGGTAAGGGACCTACTTCGAGAAGGTGAAAGTTTGGGGTGGGTAAAAGAATACGAGAGGGTGGACTGTGCAGTCCAAGTACATCCCAATATGTTCGATTTGCTTCTTTTCCTTCAATAATTAAACCCACATCCCGCCGGCTCACTCAAACACTTTCATGGCAAGACCCGTTGAACGGACCGACGCCCTTTCTTTCGCTATCATTCCTTTCCACGTCTGTCCTTGGTCCGTAACCAATCTGGTTCTGGGTCTTTCAACCTTTCAACAATTTCGGTAGGGGTAAGACCGTTTCTCCAGACGTTCTCTCCAAGCGCTCCTCTAGGCGCTTGAGGGCCTTTTGTGTCTCTCTCAAATCATTGAGTATCTCTTTCTGTGTGACCGGGCCTTGAAGTTCAGTCAGGCGTTCGGCTTTGGCTTCATCAAGGTTATTGATTACCACGGCAATAAACAGATTAATCACGACAAACGTCCCTAAAATTACAAAACTGACAAAATAGATCCAAGCCAAAGGATGAAAATCCATGGCTGTATACATCACATCAGTCCAATCTTCCAGGGTCACAACGCGAAAGAGGGTCAACAGCGAGATTCCCAATGATCGCCAATGCGTGGGATCGTGCTCATGAAACAACTGATAGCCCGTGATGGCATAGACATAAAAGATCACGCCCATGAGCGTCATGACGTGAATCATGCTGGGAATAGATCTGACGAGGGTCGAAACGATAAGGCGAAGCTCAGGAATGGTCGAAATGAGACGAACCACCCGCAATAAACGCGCTAACCGGGCAATCATGGCGAATTCACCGGTTGCCGGAATCAAGGAAAACACGATGACGGAAAAATCAAAGATGTTCCAGCCATCTCGAAAATATCGATCAATCTGAGGTGCCACGGCAATCATTTTGATAAGGGCTTCCAGAATAAAAATCCCAAGAATGACGTGATTCCCCCAATGCATCAGGGCACCATAGTGTTCCACCAATGCAGGTGAGGTTTCCAGGCCCAAAATGACCCCGTTAATAAGGATGAAGGCAATGATCCCATACTCAAACCATGGGGCGCGGACAATCTGATTCGCTCGATCGTTCATCGTCGTCAACTCACAGACTCATGGCGCATTCTCACCCTGGAATTCAGGGAGAGAACGAGCACCGATTCATTAATGTTGGAAAAAGGGGAGGAATGAACCCAAGGAAGGAAATGGGTAGCACAACTCCTCGGGGAGCTTCAACTCAACGATGTTTGCAAATAACATCGCAGCAAATCTCTTCGCGCCACGATCCCGATCAATTTTCCCTTTGAATCCACAACAGGTACGCGAATCAGATGATTATTTTGCAGGACATCCATAAGCGTCAGCACATTAGTATCCTGCGTCACTGATATCGGGTTGGCAGTCATGATATCACCTGCCATGACCTCTTCCAGATTTTTTCCTTTGCGCAAGGCCTTAAGTAAATCAAACTCGGAAACGATCCCCACCAACTTCGAGGTTTCGTCGATGATGGGAACCGAACCAAATCCTTCCATCATATACGAGGCCAGTAACTTGGCCTCCGAATCCTTCATGCCTGATTGCACTTCTTTCTCCATGACACTGCGCACGGTTAACTGCCCGAATTTACTGGCACGCAAAGCTGCGACATCATCGCTCATATGGTTTTTTCCTTTTTTGAATAGAAGGTCATGGCCACGTCGTTGCTCTTTTGAATAGTTCCAATGCCCCGGCTCACAATTCAGTGGGACATGGGATTCATCTTCACGTTTCCCGGTTATTGTACCTGATGATTTAGAAAGGGAAAAGGTGGTATTTCCCACACGCCACTTCCAACACTCCTTCAGGGTTCCAGTTTTTCAACTTAAGATCGGTAACCAAATCCGCATCCCATGCCTCCTGCGGCACCAAGCCCACAATTTCACTTTCCTGAATGTCCACACCCCACCGCTGGGACTCCCGCTCCACAGCATGAAATGCCGATCGCAAGGACGTTTGCCGGAAATCCATCAAATTCATGGACACCTGCACAAGCTCCTTTGATGGCAAGAGCACACCCATGGCCTTGAGGGCAGGCAAGCCTCCCCCTGAAGACCGGATCGTGCGGGCAATACGACAAGCCACCTGAAGATCCTGGCTCTTGAGCACCACGTTAAAGGCAATCAAGAAAAAACGGGCTCCGATTGCGACCGCTCCCGCAGTAAGATGCAAAACGTTTGGGCCAAAATCAGGCTTCCAATCTGCGTCTTGATCCATCCGTTCCTGTAACCCAGAGAGACCTCCCCGCCGTATAACGTCCAATCTGGCTCGCCAGGGCACCATCGCAGCCTGTTCATAAAGAAAGACGGGAATGCCCAGTTCCTGCCCGACTCGCCTGCCCAAATTTTTGGCATGGCCGACACATTCCTCCATCGTCACGCCTCGTAAGGGAATCCAGGGCACCACATCAACCGCCCCGATGCGTGGATGCTGCCCACGATGCGTGCGGAGATCGATGCCATGCTGTGCTTCACGAATGACCTGAAAAAGCGCTGTGGCCATCGCCTCCGGCCCCCCGGCAAGGGTAAAAACCGACCTATGATGATCGGGATCCACATGGAGATCGAGTAAGGCCACATCGGGTACTGACTGAATACGCTCAGTCAATAAAGCAAGCACGGCCTTGTCCCGGCCCTCACTGACATTCGGCACACATTCCACCAACCGATCCATGGCCATTTCCCTACATTTGCCTACACGGCTAAGAAACCTGAATTTCATGCCTCATGGAGGCTCAAGCCAGAACAAGCGTTTGTTGACACCGAAAAATTTACCATATTATAGTCGAATCAGCTGTAAGCCTCAGCCTTGGATAATGCATCCCGACAGAATCAACCCCATCAAAGGCCAAGAGCTGCTATACTCCGTAACAATCCGCCTTTATCGATGACTCTGGAAGAGGCGACCCATCATTTTGTGAGAAAGAAGGTGACATCATGAACGCCACCCACGTTGAACCAGCAACCGCCTTAGCCGAACTCAAGCAAACCAAACCCGATAAAGTGACCCTTGTCGTCCTGAGTGGAGACATGGATCGCGTCATGGCCGCCCTGA
Source organism: uncultured Nitrospira sp. (assembly GCA_902500695.1). Classification (GTDB taxonomy): domain Bacteria; phylum Nitrospirota; class Nitrospiria; order Nitrospirales; family UBA8639; genus Nitrospira_E. Next base: position 9,812 of record CABVRQ010000053.1, read on the forward strand.
TTATCGCCACGGGCGCTGCAGCCATGGGCATGCAGGTCACGATGTTTTTTACCTTTTGGGGATTGAATGCCATCCGGAAGGAAAATATGAGTAGCTCCCCAAAGGATTGGCTCCGTCGAGCCTTTGGATGGCTGAACAAAGGGGGAGCCAGCCGCCTGCCCCTCTCACGATTTCATTTTGGGGGTCTCGGAACCACCATGATGAAAAAGGTCATGAAAGATAATCGCATGCCCGGCATCCCGGAACTCATGGAAACGGCCAAAGACATGGATGTGAAAATGATTGCCTGTACCACAACCCTGGGACTTATGGGCATTTCAAAGGATACGCTCATTGATGGAATCGACCAACTTGCCGGAGTCACCACGTATCTGGCTGAAGCCCGGCACGGATCCGTGAACTTATTTATCTAACGACCACACAAAAGGATGAACCATGATACCAGCCGACGTTAAACTCGATACATTAGGATATTTCTGCCCGATGCCCATCATTCTGACTTCCAAAAAAATCAAAGAACTCGCCTCAGGGCAAGTGCTTGAAGTTATTTCTGATGACGAAGGGATTAAAAAAGATATGCCGGCCTGGTGCGAAACAACCGGACACGCCATGGTCGGTATGGAAGAAGAAGGGGCCGCCGACAAAAAAGTGTACAAAGCCTACGTCAAAAAGGCCTGAAATTCCGCCCTTATTGATTATCTTTTTCCCGGGTCGCATAACTCATCAATCACCAAGGAATTGAACGCTGGCGCCAATCCCGTCAATCAGTGAATTTTCAGAACGAACACCCTATCCAGAGTGTCCTTCTTAACGGACTGCCTCCCGCCTTCCCTCGTCAGCTCATTCCATCAGACGAGAAAATGTGAATGATTCCACGGTGACACGCGTCAATTTGGTGATGTCATGTTCATAGTATTGAAAGTCGAGCCATCGCTACAGAACTTTGTCTACTTTAGATACTGACCAACTTGGCTCTTTTCATGAGCACAGCTTCTTCATTATAGGGATTTACGTTTTTAGCGAAGGCAAAGGAATGGAAGAACTACCACCAAGTCGACTCCTTAACTAACCTTTAGAACTACTCTGAACCTTGCTTCACCACTCATCATACGCTCATAGGCTTCGGCCGCGCGTTCAAGAGGGTATTCCTCTATCATCGGCCTTATACCCGTCATTACACTGAAGCCCAACGTATCCTGCGAGTCCGACGACGTACCGGACGGCCAGCCCTGAACTGAATGTCGACCCATAATGAATTGAACAACGGGAATCTCCACCGGTTCTTGTGTAGCGCCAACCATAATCAATTTACCGTCGATGGCCAGTCCCCCGACAGTCGCACTCATGGCCTTACCGCTTGTGACGGTCGCAAGAATAATTTTTGCTCCGCCGAGACCCATAAGCACTTCTGCCACATTTTGGGTCCTGCTGTCGATATAGTGCCGCGCGCCCAATTTCTTGGCCAGAGCCTCTTTCTCTTTTCCTCTGGCAATAGCTACCGTCTGGAATCCCATTTTGCTCGCAAATTGTACACCTAAATGTCCAAGACCGCCGATACCCAGAATAGCGACCACGTCACCAGCACGCGCGCCACTATTGCGAAGGGCATTGAAGGTCGTAATGCCGGCACAAAGCAGAGGGGCCGCTTCAAGGTCGGAGAGATCCGCTGGTATGCGCACCAGGGCTTCAACGGGAGCGACCATGTATTCGGCATAGCCTCCGTCATAGCTAATTCCCGGAACCAACCCACGTTGGCAAAGAACAAAATCCCCCCGGCGGCATGGTTCACAGCGGCCGCAATGTCCTCCATGCCATCCCACGCCAACTCGTTGGCCCTGTTTCCATCCTTCCACGCCCGAACCCATCTCCTCAATAATACCGGCAATTTCATGTCCAGGAATACGAGGATATTCAAGACCGGGCCATAGACCTTCCTTCGTGAACACATCGCTATGACAGATGCCGCAGGCCTGGACCTTAATGAGAACCTGACCTGTCCCAGGCTTAGGCACCTCACGCTCCACGAGTTGCAAAGGCCCCTTTGCTTGTCGGACTTCCACAGCTTTCATCTTCTTCATGTTTGGTGCTCCTTCTCTCCCAATCTTATGAACGCTTTCACAAATTATGGCATACGTGAAATTGAGGGTAAACGGCATCACATCCAGGACATTCAGTCCATACTGACCACAGACTAGTCCGCTCACCTCAAATAATACGAAAAAATCTTAACCGAGATCCGGGTGCGGGTCAGTGAAGGGGGATATAAGCCGAACCGGCCATTTGTTTATTCACATTCACAGTAGAGCGAGCGATTGGCCGCGGCGAGCGCATCTTGAATGGCCAGATTGACACCGACTCGTCCAATACAGACAACTCCGAGTTAAAGGGCATTCTTTATGTGACGGCCTCGTTTCAGAGAGGCGCGATCCCAGTGGACCAAATTGGCTGCTGCTTCCTAGGTCGTTTGTAGAAATTCGAGAAGGGTATCATCCGGCGATGCTGCCTCCCGGACACGATCGTAGGGAAGAAGAAATTCATGCAGATCGTTACTGAGGAATGCCTCCTTCGGCCTTACGGACGCCGCTGAGCAGTCAGGCGGAGCGGGTCACGCATACGAAGAGAAAGCCGGGTAAGGAATTGGACCGCCGCCTGGCCAGAATCTGCAACTGCTGACTTCCTCCGAATAGGCTTCCCTGGTAACCCAGTCCGGCAGATTTGGAATTCCGCCGGGATGTTTCGGCGCCGGTCGCCCGGAAAACCGGGTGACAGCCAGATCCGGCGCACCCCAGAAGAAATGCACAGGGCTACATTTACCGAAGAAGCCTGCACGGAACGTTTCAAAGACTCGATCGGCCTCTACCAGGATTCGCCAAAACCGGTTGACATATGCTCCATCATAAGCTCGATGCGTTTCATCCTCATCGAAGGGGATTGGCTCAGATATTTCATTCGGCATGCGGTGGATAACAACGTGCAAATCAAGCTTATCCAACTCTGCCATACGACGAGAATAGAATGTCGCGACCGACTGAGGTTGGAGAGTAATACGTCTGCTATGCCCCTCACTCGTCTGGACAATCAATTGATGGTCGATGAAGTCGAAGTCGATTTGGAACGTCCGCTCTCCATAGGGAATCGGTGAGGTGGTGAGTCCACTCTCAGTCCCATCGAGCGGGACATGCCAGGAATGGTTGATCCAGGGACTCTGAGCGAGGCGAACCTTGCCGACGATCTGCGTCCATATATGTAAGGTGGCATAAGTATCCTTCCACTCCTCCATAGGCAGGGACGGCCATGTTTCCGATTTCGGGGAAATATTATAAATCCTCATTTCCCCACCGCATCACTGCAGTCAAACAGTGATATCTTTGCATCTGGCAAGGAAAAATTCTTGGTTAATGATGAGAATTAGTCTAGGTATAAAATTTTTTGAGTTCAGGCTTTCAGAATTCAAAAAAACTAAAAAAATACTTCACCGAAACATTTTTTCCTGTAGGATTGTATTGAAATGCACATTTACCATTCCTCCTTCCCCAAAAATGGCATAGGTCAAATCCACCCACTTCCTTTTCTCTTCAGTAAAGCCAACATAGAAATAGGTGTGTTGGGTTTGGAGTAATTTAGGATTTCCTAAGAACTTCAGGTAGATACCGAAAACCGCATGGCCGAATGAGCCCGTCACCACGAACAAAAAGCACCCACATGATTCCACACAGACACATGAGCACGACATCAACAGATCTTCTCCGGGCAATGCTGTTTGTCCTGAGTGCCTTCTGTGTTTCTTGCGATCTTTTTGGGGGCGACTTCGATCATGAACCCAAGGATTTAGAGAATGAGGTCAGCGCCGGGGCCCGCTCGCTGATCGACCAGGCGTTCGAAGGCATTCAGGGTGAAACACTCCGCGATTATCACGTTCATATGTTGGGCATGAACGAGGACATCAATGGCACCTTCGTCAACGAAGACTGGCAATCCCCCTGGGGCGGATTGATTCATTTTTTTCAGTTTGAAATCTATAAAAGCGCGGCTGACATTACCGATGAACAACAGGCGGACGTCCAATACCTTACGAGGTTAAAAGACCTCATTCAGCAGATGCCAGGACGCGGAAAGTTCGGCATTATGGCGTTCGATTTCTTTCATGATGAGCAGGGGCGTCCCGATCGGGAGTTATCGACGTTTCATGTGCCCAATGAGTATGTGATGACCCTTGCCAGGAAGAATCCCGATATGTTCTTCCCCATCATCTCCATTCATCCTTACCGGGAGGATGCCACAACCGCCCTTCGTCACCATGCCCAGCAAGGAGTTCGGTTTGTGAAATGGCTACCCAATGCCATGGGTATTCATCCGGCGTCAGACACCATGCAGGACAAGCTCGATCCTTATTACCGCATCATGAAGGAGTACGACATGGTGCTGATCTCACATACGGGGGAGGAAGCCGCGACGGAAGCCGAAGAATACCAACGGTTTGGAAACCCGTTGTTGTTAAAAAAGCCCTTGGATATGGGCGTGAAAGTCGTGATGGCGCATGTGGCCAGTCTGGGGGAATGCGAAAAAGAGGAAGCGGCTATCTGTTTACCCGGCACGCCGTATGTCGATCTAGCCATTCAGATGCTTGAAGATCCCAAGTATGCAGGGTTGGTGTTTGCCGACATTTCGGCCCTGACGCAATACAATCGACATCACAACCTCGATAAGATCTTATCCAAATCCTCCATTCACTCCAAACTCATCAATGGGAGCGATTATCCCCTGCCCGCAATCAATATTGTGATACAAACCCGATCGCTCGTGTCTTCCGGTCATATCAACTCTGAAGAACGGGAGGCCCTCAATGAAATCTATGACTACAATCCATTGCTGTTTGACTTCGTCCTTAAGCGGACCCTGCGCCACTCTAAAACGGGGGCAAGATTTGCACCTTCTGTTTTTACCCAACACCCCAAACTTCCCGACGACGGGAAAGATCATAAACCATGACCATCATAAATCGATTTTTTGTTAGTTATTCAGATGGCTGTTCAAATGTCCCGTCCGGCATTTCCTCATTCCACCTCGGTCGCTTGCGTATCTTTCCTGCCTTTGCGCAAATCTAATCTAGCTTGCTCTGCTAATTTCGTGTAATTGGACCGAATGCCGTCGAGATCCCTTTCTTCCAGCTCTTCTAAATTCAGATGGGCATTGTGGGCAGAGTCATTAGCGCGAATCAACTGATCCAGTTTGACCTGTATTGCTGCGGAATCCCGGTCCTGCGTGTTCTGGATGAGGAAGACAATGAGGATGGTGACAACGGTCGTGCCGGGGTTAATGACGAGCTGCCAGGTATCACTATATTGAAATAGAGGCTCCGACACCCCCCAAATCACAATCACTGCCGTGGTCAAGGCAAAAGTCAGGGGTCTGCCGGTTAGTCGAGATGTTTGCTGAGCGAAGCGAGGGAACAAGAATATAGATTTCACGGGAATCATGATTGCCCCTTCCTTTTAATAAATTCGTTGCTGATTCATAGGATTAGGGATACAGGTCCAGGTCCCATATGCGGTATTATTCTGGAGCTGTGCCATTTCCAATGCCTGGTTCTCCGTCTCCAGGAAGGAGACGTTACCCAAAAAATGTGTTAATATTTCAGATAAATAGTGCTGCAGGTTCCCCATCTATCTTAAAAATCACGAACGTCTTATTTTTCATCGTAGGACGACCGATACATTACCTAACGACAACGAACGGACTCCTTTGTCCGGAAATGTTGTCGTTCCCTTAACATAAGGAGTTGTCCAACCATGCTTTGGTGGCATTGGTCAATAATGGGTTTAGTTTTAATCGGGTTGGAAATCCTCACGCTGGGTGGCCTCGGCAATTTTTATTTTCTGTTTTTCGGGGTCGCGGCCTTGATGGTGAGTGCCCTGGCCTGGTTAGGCCTGACCGAAGCCGCCTGGCTGCAATGGTTGTGTTTCGTGCTCTTCGGCATCCTTTCTCTCTTTGCCATGAGGAAACCCCTTCAGGGAAGAGGCTTCATAGGGGAAATGGATGAGGTTCCAGTAGATTCCATGCTTGGAGAGTTTGCCACTGTTTTGGAAAATCTTGAGGCTCAACGAATAGGGAAGGTGGAACTCCACGGAACAAGTTGGACCGCCCGCAATGCCGGAACGTCAACCCTAGGAAAAGGATCGCAGGCCAAAGTTATTCGAGTGGAAGGGTTGACGCTTTGGATCCAGGCGGACCCGATTACACAGGAGGAATCTCATGTCGGGTGAATTGCTGGTCACATTGGTTTTAGCCGGGCTGGCGTTTATTATTCTGGCAAAAACGGCTGTCGTGGTTCCACAGCAGAGCGCCTATGTCGTTGAACGATTAGGACGCTATGCCGCAACATTGAACGCCGGACTTCACATTCTTATCCCTTTTTTGGATGTCATTCGATACAAACATACCTTAAAGGAAATGGCCGTGGACGTCCCCGAACAAATTTGCATAACCAGAGATAACGTGCAGGTCGGAGTTGACGGGGTTTTGTATATCAAAGTCTTGGATGCTGAACGCGCTTCCTATGGCATTACCGATTACCGGTTCGCCATTTCTCAACTGGCCCAAACCACGCTTCGTAGTGAAATCGGAAAAATCGACCTGGATAAGACCTTCGAGGAACGGACGACAATCAACATCTCCGTCGTGAACGAATTAGACAAAGCCTCCTCTCCCTGGGGCGCCAAAGTCCTTCGGTACGAAATTCGTAATATTAACCCGCCCAAAGATGTCCTCAGCGCCATGGAAAAACAAATGCGGGCCGAACGGGAAAAGCGCGCGGTGGTACTGGCGTCCGAAGGACAACGGGATGCGGCCATTAACGAAGCGGAGGGGGACAAACAGCAGGTCATTAAAGCTTCTGAAGCGAAGCGTCAGCAACAAATCAACGAAGCGGAAGGTCAAGCTTCAGCCATTCTCGCCATTGCGACAGCCACATCCGAAGGTATTCGCAAGGTCGCCGAAGCGATTCAAAATCCAGGCGGATTTGAGGCCGTCCAACTTCGAGTAGCCGAACAATACATCGGAGAGTTTGGTGAATTGGCAAAAGCCAGCAACACCCTGGTGCTCCCGGCCTCCGTGTCCGATGTGGGTTCAATGATTGCACTGGCCATGAATGTGATCAATCAAAAACCAGCGGCTGCCCCAAAGCTTTCATAATTGAAAACAGACACCAGTGGTCGGCCTCACCTTAGGGGACAGTTCGTTATTGTGCTGCTGAATAGCAGATCTCCCGGGTTCATGAAATTCCATTCTGACCCACCACTCAAGCCACTGAATTAATGTGTCCCCTCCCAGTTGACTGCACATCATGCTTACGCCATGATTCTCCCCTTGTATGCTGAACATGCCAATTACCTCAACCCCGAACGATGCAAGGAGTCAAGGCATGAAGAAGTCCTATTGGCTTAGTCTCGTATCTCTGATCGTGTTACCGACCCTCGCTTATGCAGGCTCCTATGCCCCTCTGGCCGATTTTTCCGCAGTGAGCAAAAACCCCCAATGCCGGCTCACCACCATGCAGGAATCATTTCTCAACAACTGGACGCCTCCGGCACGATATTTCATGGTTCCCCCATATCCAAATGCCCTCCTGGCCAGTGCCATGCCCAGCGCCAATGCACAAATTCATGGACAGGCCTATCAAACAATTCCTTCAGCCGTACTCCTCACCCCTGATCCGCCTGAAAAAATTCTGGAATTTTACAAAAGAAGCTTAGGCGCAAGTTGGTTTCACGCGGAAGATATCGGCATGATCTATCTCTATCGCCTGCCACACCCTGTGGCTTCGGGCGAGGCACTCACCCGGCAACTCATGAGCAAGCCGGGTTCCATTCCCAATATTGCCATTGATACGGAGCTGAGCCCCTGCGATCAAGCGATTGGACGAGGCGCACGGACTCGCATTACCGTCGTTTCTCCACCACGGTAACCGCGTTAGATGACAGATTCCTGTGTGCTTAGTTTTCTGTTACTCCAGGGTAAACTCTCGGAATGCGAGAGGGACTCCAAATACGGGATCGGTCCGATGGCGCACCACCATCACCTGAGGGCTACCTTCATCAAGAACGATTCGTTCCCCAACCTTTGGGTTCTTCCCCTGCTCGATTAAATGTCCCGCAACCCTGCTTACAGTGTCTTTCACCTCTCGACCCGATAAACCCATGGGTTGAAAGGTCTCGATTTCATCCAGGCCAAATTTCGTCAAGCCCCTGGTATGAAACCACATGCGCGCCCGCTGCACGTTTTCACGATTTTCCACCTGAATGTGATCGGTAATTCGAAAGAGCTCCAAATCCCGATCCCGCCAATCCGAAGGATTGAGATAGGTGCCGGTCGCCACATCATAGGTTGTGCCTTCGGTGAGTAGAGTCACTCCCCTCGCCATTCTCGCCACATGCAGGACGGCATCCCGACGATCAGTCGCTGTATTGCTCGGAGGAAACAGGAGCGCTAAACGGGTCTGTTCCCACTGTAAGCGTCCCTGCCACTGTTCCAAAATTTCAGTGGAAGGCTCAATATTGACTTCGGCCATCCAATTGGTATGTGCCGCCTCAAAATGATGATGGCCTGTCGAGGCGAGAAAACGTATCCGCAGTGGCCCGCCATACGCTTCATCAAACCAGGCAGCGATATAGCCTGGCGGAGGCGGCTCTCCATGAGTCCACCCAACAAGAAAAGCCGGCACGGCTTGAGAAGCTGATTTCTTTTTTTTTATTTTTTTCATGAGTTCGACAAAAGATGAGTCCGACAGGAATGACAGGGCATGGGAATAACACAAGTGGACGCTGAGGGGAAATCCCAGACACCAGTCTAATCCAATGATTATCGCTTGGCTTCTTCAGGCGGCCAATCCAATTCCTCCTGCCGCCCACAGAAAAAACACGTGATGCGATAGCGAGCCCGACGACGTGGATTCGGCAGGGAATGAAAATCCACGGGTGCCTGATCATACGGGCACACCGGTTCCAAATGCAGAAGATGCTCCTCGGTAATTTCCATCAGGGAACCCTCATCCCACGGCGGATCTACTTGTTCATCACCCGTTATCGTGTCGTGCCAATCGCATTGTTCACAGCGCAACCCAAACGATTTCACCCGATCAGTGGACCGAGAACGTTCTTCCACAGCCACGGAGCCTGAACAATCCGGCGTGGGACACGTCATGGGTTTTTTATGGAGGGCGTGAATAAATGCCTCGGGTGCCTTGACCATTTTCATGTTACCTCTCCTTCTTCACAAACGTGACGTCATCGTTTCTCTCTTCAAGAGACCAGCCGCATCCTGATTGATCAACCACACCATGGAACCTGCAGGAGGATTCACAACTTGCGCGGGATAGCGAGCAGGATCTGCCGGCCCCTCCAACACGACCTGCAGCGCCGCTGCTTTATCCACTCCAGTGACCAGAAAGACCACGTGCTTTGCCGCATTGAGTACCGGTGGAGTCAACGTCACTCGATGTGTCTGTAATTTTTCGACCCATGGAGCCGCTACCAGTTTTTGAGACTCTGCCACAGCCGAGGTTCCAGGAAATAATGACGCCGTATGCCCATCAGGCCCCATGCCCAATAAGATCAGGTCGAACGGTGGAACCTCTCCCGATGACAGGCCGAATTGTTCCCGCAAGACGGTTTCATACCGTTCAGCGGCTTCGCCGGCCGGGACTTCTCCTTCAATCCGAAACACCTGATTCGAAGGGATGGGTACATGAGATAATAACGCCTCTTTAGCCATGCGGAAATTACTCTCCTGGTGATCCGGGGGGACTGTGCGCTCATCTCCCCAAAAAACGCGAAGGTGGTCCCAAGAAATCTGAGTCCGATAGGGGTCACCCGTTAAGAGCTTGTACAAACCTCGAGGTGTGGACCCACCTGCCAATGCCACACGACATTCGCGACCGGCGTTCCGACAGTCCAACACAACCTGCACCACTTCCTTGGCGGCAGCTACAAACAACTCGTCGATTGTTGGGGTAATGATAATCGTCCGGGACAATTCAGCCTCCTACGTGCAAAGGGCGAGCAGACGGCCTCAAGAAAGTAAATCCGTTTGGAATGAAAAATTCAGCGCGACGCTCTCCTCAACCCTGGCAGATGGAACGGGCACAAGAGGCCTTAGCAATCCGTATAATCATAATCTTCCAGCTTGCCTTCTTTATCAAAATCTAAATTAATGCGACAGAGATTCGGGGAAAAATTAAAGTTGGGAAATCGCGACTCACCACCGGAAATACGTGAATACACCCAGCTTTCCCCTCCAAAGAATCTGGCGGATTTACCGCTCGGCTTTCCCCAGTTTTCTTCGAACCACGCCTTGTCTTTTCCTTCAAATTTGGCGGGATCAAGGGAGGCGTCCAAATACGGATTCCCTCCACAACCGGCACACAACAATCCCAACAGTCCTATCAGCAAATATTTGTGGATCACACCCGTCTCCTCCCCCAACAATGGCTGAAAACGCGAACACGCTGTCTACTCTGTGAAAATTCTAGCCTTCGATCCTCTACCAGTCAAACAATGGTATTCATCATAATGGAGGAGGCCTCCATCTTTTCCCTCTCCGGATGGTAGGGTAAAATTAGGTGCCTGCACTACTAGAGTCTGGCACTCCCACCTAAGGAATGCTATATCAGACAGGCTCTCAGATAAATTTTCCTTCCATAAAATGGATAAGGAAATTTGTACAAGTCAGGGACGTGGATTACAATAGGACACGAGACAACTCAGACAACACCCGAGGACAAACAAAAAAAGGGGGCTCGATATGAAGCTCTATCTCGATACCGGCAGTGTCAAGGAGATTCGTGAAGCGGCCAGTTATGGCCTGGTAGATGGCATCACCACAAACCCTTCGCTTGTGTCTAAGGAAGGACGTGATTTTAAGGATCTACTCCTGGAAATTTGCGGAATTGTGGACGGGCCCATCAGTGCAGAAGTCGTCAGCATTGAAGCCGCCGCCATGGTGAAGGAAGGAAAAGAATTAGCGAAACTTCACAAGAATATCGTGGTGAAATGTCCCCTCATCCCGGAAGGGCTCAAGGCCACGAAGCAATTGTCCAGCGAAGGTATCCGTGTCAACGTCACGCTGTGCTTCTCTCCTACTCAAGCCTTATTGGCCGCCAAAGCCGGGGCTTGGTGCGTCTCGCCATTTATTGGCCGGCTTGACGATGTCAGTTCAAATGGCATGGAGCTTATTCGACAAATCCTGACGATCTACGAAAACTATAATTTCACCACACAGGTTCTCGTCGCCAGCGTTCGGCATCCCCAACATGTGGTTGAAGCGGCTCTCATCGGCGGACATATTTGCACGATGCCCTATGCCGTATTCCAACAGCTCGTCAAACATCCGTTGACAGATAATGGTTTACAAAAATTTCTCTCGGATTGGGAAGCCAGACCCTCCACCAAGGCCTAATCGGACCATTTGAGCCATAAAAAACAGAGAATCTCAGGACCGTGCGACCACCTTGCAGACGGTTTTAAATATCCCGTGAAACATCGGGCGGGTGAGTGTGCCCGTAAAAGTATTTTGCTGACTTGGATGGTAAGACCCGACCAAGGTCACTCCCCAAGATAAAGCATATTGGGCCCCATGGCTGAATTTCGGTCGAGGAGATGGTACAGGCAAACCCATAACCTGACAGGTCCGCAAATATTCATCAAAGGCGATTTTCCCAAGCGCCACGATAACCTTGACCCGCCGCAATAATCGTAATTCTTCCTGCAAATAGGGACGGCAGGCGGCGAATTCTGCTTTTGTGGGTTTATTGGCCGGGGGGGCACAACGAACCACCGCCGCGACATAACAATCGTTGAGCCTAAGCCCATCCTCCCGATGGGTCGAATCCGGCTGGTTGGCAAACCCGAACGCATGCAACGCTTCATACAACCAGTCTCCGCTTCGATCACCGGTAAACACGCGTCCCGTGCGATTTCCTCCATGGGCCGCAGGGGCCAAGCCCACCACGAAGACCTGAGCCTCGGGATCCCCGAACCCGGAAATGGGTCGTCCCCAATATTCCCAATCCCGAAACCGTTTGACCTTTTCCTTGGCAATAGTCTGACGATAGGTCGTCAACCGTTCGCAGGTCGTGCAGTCCGTAATGGTCTTTTGGAGAACCGTGAACGATCTCATCCTATGGGGATCGTAGCATAAATTGGCCACAACCGGTCCAAGCTCCGCAATCCCGATCCAGGCTTTCCTGACCAAATAGCACCCCGACAATATCCGCGTTCCCTATGTTCCCTTCTTTATCCAGCCAATCCCAGTCGTCTTGACATTGTCCTTCTTGAGAGGCAGGCTATCAACTAGAGGTGGGACTAATTCCGTTCCGACTATCCCTTCTTCGTCAGGTTGACGGTATGAGCCATTCATGCCACGTTATCGTTTATGTCGGAACCCCTAAAATATTGGAATAGCGTACATGCTCACTCTGCCGGAATCGAGTCACATTGGACTCTCAGGTACACCCTCCTCTTCTTCTCCCCTCCACCAAATCATTGAACTTCGTCGCAAACAAATTCATCAACTATTTTCTTTAGTTCCGATGGCCATTCTGGCCTCCATCATTAATGGCGGGCTGGTCGCATTTATTCTCATGTCTGTCATTCCCTCAACGGTCGTATCGGGATGGATAATCGGCATTGTGGGAATTAACATTCTCTGGTCAGGTTTGGTCTTGGCCTATCGTCGGGCATCAAAACCACTCGTACACCCAAGCAGATGGATGACATGGTTTGTGGCCGGCAATAGTGCCTCCGGACTGATATGGGGCATGGCCGGTATTGCACTGTACCCACCTTCTTCCCCAAACCACCAAATGTTTTTAGCCTTGGTGCTGGGAGGAATGGCGGCAGGCTCGACTGCCATCCATGCAGCCTATTTCCCTGCTTTTTTGGCCTACAGTCTTCCCACAACGTTGCCACTCATTTATCAATTTTTCGCGCAGGGTGACCCTCCCCACCAAGCCGTGGGGATAATGGGTTTCACCTTTCTCGCGGTGATTACAGTCACCGCCTACCGAAACTTTTGCATGATAAAAAACACTCTCACCTTGGAAAAAGAGAATTTCGAATTAATCAACCAATTGAAACAGGCTCACTCTCAAGCCGAAACGCTCAATCGTTCATTAAGCAAGGAAATAAAAAACCGCATAGAAATCGAAAAGGAACTCCTTCATCACAAAGACCATCTAGAGTCGCTTGTGGGGATTCGGACTGCCGATTTGCAAAAATCCGAAGCCCGGTATCGAATGGTTGTCGAAAAGATTTCCGATGTTATATGGGTCATGGACCTGGAGGGATCGAAATTTTCCTACATCAGTCCCTCCCTGGAACGTTTGTTGGGGTATTCGGGTCATGCCCTTGACACGCTTTTGCCGGACACTATTTTGATGCCCGCTTCCATGGTCACTCTGAGGGAAGCCATCAAACAAGAACGCGCCCATCACCAATCCCACACTCATGACCCCAATCAGTCATTTTTGGTAGTCTTGGAGCATCAACATCACAATGGATCCTCAGTATGGGCGGAGGTGCGGGGCAGCCTCCTACTCGATAAACACAATCTCCCCATAGGCATTACGGGAGTCACAAGAGATGTGACGGAACGCAAAAAAAATGAAGAGGAAAAGCAGCGCCTGGAAGCCCAATTGCTTCGTTCCCAAAAATTGGAATCTGTGGGAAATCTAGCCGGCGGCATCGCCCATGATTTCAACAATTTCCTGACGACCATCCTGGGAAACATTACTCTGACCAAACAAATCCTGCCTTCTTCCAATCAACCCCAGGCCTACTTAGAACGAGCTGAACGTGCGGCTCTTCACGCCAAACATCTGACACACCAATTACTCACGTTTTCGAAGGGCGGCGATCCCATTAAACATACCGTAGCCTTACACGAGTTGATCAAGGAATCTTCCGATCTGGCTCTTTCCGGATCATCTCTTCTTTGCCAAACATGGGCAGATCCAAACCTATGGACCATTGAAGCCGACCCTGGGCAAATCAACCAGGTTTTGCAAAATCTCCTTATGAACGCCATCCATGCGATGCCTCATGGGGGATCCATTACCATTCGCGCCGAAAATATCCAACTATCCGATCCGGACATCAGAAGTCCTCTGCCTCTTTCTACCGGCCCGTATGTGCAGGTCACCATTACCGACGAAGGGATCGGAATCGCCGAAGATCATTTGCCAAAAATCTTTGAACCATACTTTACGACAAAGTCAGCGGGACAGGGTCTGGGTTTGGCCTCGACCTATGCCATTATGAAAAAACATGCCGGTCATGTGGCCGTGGAATCCCAGGTCGGAGGAGGCACCACCTTCACACTCTACTTTCCTGCATCTCCCATGGCCACCCCATCACCCAAACCCTTGATCCTGGACATTCGTCAGGGACAAGGAAAAATTTTAGTCATGGATGATGAAGAGTCTATTCGAATGATGGCAGGAGAAATGTTATCGCATTGTGGATACGAGGTGAGAATGGCAAAGGATGGAGAGGAAGCGCTTGCCCTATATCAAGAAGCCATGGACTCTCACACGCCTTTTCTCTTGGTGATCCTGGACTTAACGGTGCCGGGAAAACTTGGCGGCATGGGAACCTTGGCCCGATTACGCCAACTTGACCCACAGGTCAAGGCACTCGTCTCCAGCGGATATTCGAATGATCCGATCATGGCCAATTATGCCTCCCATGGATTCATCGGGGTGATTTCCAAGCCCTATTCGCTAATCGAACTGAGCAACATGGTTCACCAAAGACTCTGGCGTCAATCTCCCCTCACAACCGGACAGACCCCTTCCGACCCACCAGGACAGATGTCCTCGTTTTCCCCTTCATCTCATTAATTGTGTCACAGTCCCTTTCTTCATACACTCGGTGAAAGACCCAACTTCCTCTATCTCATCTTGAGGACCCCTTGTATTGACTAAGGGTGTCAAAAGATCACCTGACATTTCTCAGACTCTTTTCTATTGCCAATATGGTACATTGCAGTCTATTTTTTCTTAAATAACATTCGACCCTTCACCATTAAGTCTTGATCAACCACCGCCATGGGATTATCACACCTTAAAAGAACACGCGTCATCGTCCAACATGCCAATCCGGACACAAAACGAATTCTGAAATCCCTCCTTAGTGCAGGGCTGGAAGCGTGCGATCCTGCTCGAGCTATTGCAGATACCCTCCATCTCACGAAGAACCGGCTTCACATTCAAGATGTAGAATATAATCTGACTGACTTCAATCGCATCATCTGCGTTGGAGCTGGAAAAGCCTCGGCACAGATGGCGATGGCGATGGAGCAGATGCTCGGGAATAAGCTGGAAGGTGGAATCGTCCTTGTCCCCGACGGATATGGCGTACCATGCGACAAGGTTCGCATTTTTGAAGCCGCACATCCGATGCCGGACGGACGAGGAGTAAAAGCTACGAAACAGCTCCTGGCACTGACTCAATCACTTTCTCGAAGTGACTTGTTGATTGTTCTGCTTTCCGGTGGGGCCTCAAGCTTGCTCTGTGCGCCATCGAAGGGCCTCACATTAGCTGCCAAACGACGTACCACGCAGTTGCTCTTACGATCCGGAGCCACGATTCATGACATCAATATCGTTCGAAAGCATTTGTCTGCCATCAAAGGCGGGAAATTAGCCCAAGCCACTCCCGCAAACATTCTGACCTTAATCATGTCCGATGTGTTAGGAGATGACCTATCCACCATCGGATCCGGACCGACGGTCACAGATTCCTCCACCTTCCAGGATGCCAATGACATTCTTCAACAGTATTCGATTTGGCGCAAAGTGCCTGAATCCGTGCAACGCCACTTACAACAAGGTCGTACCAGGTTCAATCAAACACCCATAAAACCTACCAGAAGACAGTCGTTACGAAATCGGCCTATCATTCTTGCCAACAATCGCCAGGCTCTAGAGGGCGTCGCCAAAAATGCCAAGCTGTTGGGGCTCAAACCCTTCATTCTCCCTTACCCCTTGCAAGGGGAAGCCAAGGAGATCGGCAGCATCCTGGGATGTTTTGCCAGAGACCTGGTCGAATTCGGCAACCCGGTTCACCGGCCTGCCTGTTTCATCGCCGGGGGAGAACCGACAGTCACCGTTAAGGGAAAAGGTCAGGGTGGGCGCGCACAGGAATGCGTCCTAGGCGCAGCCCAGGAACTGGCTGGACTCAGTAAAGTGTTTGTGGCAGGGTTCGGAACTGACGGGACCGATGGCCCCACGGATGCGGCCGGTGCCGTAGTCGATGGGAAGACGGTTCAGCGGGCCGAGAAGAAGGGCCTCTCAATTGAACAGGCATTACAAGAGCATGATAGCTATACCTTCTTCAACCACATCCGCGGCCACATCATGACCGGTCCAACCGGCACGAACGTGAACGATATTTATCTGATAGTCGCCATTTAATCGGTCATCTTTTATTTCTGCTCCTTTCTATGAAGGAGCCAGAGGAGGTCAAGAACATTGAACGACGCGCAACGCATGGTCCAGGAATTCCACAAGCAATTTGAGATTCACGTCTCTCCCTCTCCCTCCTTCCCCGATGAACCAACCCAAATCCTGCGGAAACGTCTCATCCAGGAAGAATTCGACGAACTCCAGGAAGCCATGCAGGAAAAAGACTTGCCGTCTATTGCCAAGGAACTTGCGGATCTCCTGTATGTCGTCTATGGCACTGCCGTATCCCTTGGCATTGACATGGAACCGGTCTTCCAGGAAGTCCATCGGTCAAACATGAGCAAAGTCGGCGGCCACAAACGGGAAGACGGCAAATGGGTCAAACCCCCAACCTATTCTCCGGCAAATATTGCGCCCATCATTGACGATCAAACCTAAATTTTAAATTTCATTTATTTTCATGCTCCTTGCAAATTTCTACCATTCAATATTTTCAATCCTCACTTCATGAAGGTTGGTCGCAATTACAGATTTGCAGGGAAGCTCTCTCAGTAAGCTGAGGGGGTATCCTACGCTATTTCTATGAAGGAAGACCTACTTCACTTGAACCATAAGTCGTCCATATTAGTTTTTCTTGTTTGGTTTCTATTTTTCCCATCTAATCTTTGGGGGTTAACCTGTGCAAATTTCAATGCCTATTATTTCTTTAGATGCACAGGAGAAGATTGCATCCCGGAATTTCAAGCCAAGGAGATCGAGTGGTTAGGAGGATGCAAACGGCAATTAATTCTCGAAGAGGTCCCAAAATGGAGCCACTC
>CABVRQ010000054.1:0-1086 GCA_902500695.1 uncultured Nitrospira sp.
AGTTCTTTCCTATATGTGGTTGGGCGTTGGGATCAGGCCTTGGAAACCACAACTACTGCATCATCTGTTAGACCCTCGTAACCTATACCTTGCCTGCTCCCACTGGAGTTAAGCTTTTCGCGTGAATTTTCTGAATAATTTCATTAAGTGTTTTACCGGCTACCTCATTCGCGACCTGGCACGTGCCTGCATTCCGATGTCCACCACCGCCATACGCGAGGCAGAGCTCGCCGATATTGACTGTTGAACTCCGGTTAACGATCGAACTGCCAATCGCGAACACGGTGTTTTGTTGTTTCAACCCCCACATCACATGGATGGACATATTGCATGCCGGATACAGAGCATAAATCATAAACCGGTTGACGGCATAAATGGTCTCCTCATCACGCAGATCCAACAGGACCAGATTCTCATGGACGGTCGAGCACCGCTGGATCTGTTCCTTCGCCAATTCGGCATGTTTCTGGAAGAGCTGCACCCGCTCTTGGACGTCCGGAAGGGCAATGATTTCATCGATACTGAGGCTGATACATTTCTCGATGAGTTCCATCATCAACTGGTAATTGGAGATTCGAAATTCCTTAAAACGCCCCAGGCCGGTACGGGCATCCATGATAAAATTCATCAAGGCCCAGCCACGAGAGTTCAGGATTTCATTGATCCCGTATTGGGCAGAATCGCCTTTATCCACCGCGTCCATCATCTCATTCCACGCGGCAGGAAAGGTCTTTTCCCCGCCGTAATGCCGATAGACCACCCGCGCAGCCGAAGGGGCGCTCGGATCGATGATATGATTATCTCGCTTACCCTTATTCCGGATGGTCTCACTCAGATGATGATCAAACGCCAGGTGGACCCCCTCCACAAACGGAAGGTTGGTGGTGATATCGTTGGCCGAGATGGCCACCTTGCCATCCTGCATATCTTTTGGATGGACAAACTTGATGTCATCAATAATCCCCATTTTTTTCAGCAGAACTGCACAAACCAGTCCGTCAAAATCACTGCGTGTTACCAATCGAAATTTTTCAGTTTTCTCAGTTTTCATAATTAGTTCCTCAAAGGCGAGCACGATTGATAAGA
>CABVRQ010000054.1:1186-26176 GCA_902500695.1 uncultured Nitrospira sp.
GGACCCATTTCACATATTCTATGGCTTCGGTGTCGGTAACTTTTTTAGGGGCCGTGACACCACCATTTTCACCCATTCCTTGATCTCGTTTATAACGTCAAACGTCTTACCTCCAGGTTGTGATGCCTACCTTCATTCAATGTTGACGGGGCTAAAAAATTTAAATCCCTTAAGGAATTGTTTTCCTCTGAACACCCCTTAACCACAAGGCCAACTTCTTTGTTATTGCCCATTGAGGCGCACTCCAACATCTTCTCCAATTAATAGGTTAACGGTACTCTATAGAGTACCATTCTTAATAAATTTCAATAAAAACGTAAAATATTCAATTGCTTACGATTTTAATTATATTTAAAACAATACTAAATTAGCATTAAACTTTACTGTAAACAGTATTTTTATTTATTGATTTAATATTGTTTGCAATATATATTTCAGCTATGAGGAAAAGACAAACCACGATTGTGGATGACATGGCCTTATCACAACTGCGTGTCGATTCCTCACTTGAGGATCACAATCTTAAGCCAAACGATTGGATCCGGCTTCTGCGGAATTATCTTCGGATGACGCAGGCGGAACTCGCCCAACGAGCCAAGATCACGCAAGCCAACCTCGTGGCAATTGAATCCGGAAAAGTGGATCCGCGAGTCGGCACGCTTCAACGGATCTACCAGGGCCTTTCCTGTCACCTCAGCGTCGAGCCCAGACCTCAAAAACCTCTGGAGGAATTACTCCGTGGCCGTGCTCGGGCTATTGCCCTTCAACGGTTGAAAAAAACGATGGGGACTATGGCACTGGAAGAACAGGCGCCGGAGAAGGAGATATTTAAGAAGCTGCTGGAAAAACGGACAGAGGACATCCTTCGCGACCCTCGCGAAAAATTATGGCGCAAAGAACATGGCCGATGATACCAGGCCCATCGGCGCGACATCGGGAGGGGACACCTCAGGCCTCATTCTTGGGCATCTATCAACACCAGCTGCCCGCAATGCCACAGAGACCGAATCCATCAGCCGGGCTTATGATAAACATGTGTTTCGCGCACGGAGAAAAAAACGGGGGACTCAATGGTTTACGGACGACTACATTCGTCAAGTGCATGCAGATATGTTCGGGAACATCTGGGAGTGGGGAAGGCAGTACCGTCAAACCCGATTGAATATTGGGGTTGAACCGCATCTGATCCGGGAACAGATTACACTTTTAACGGGAGATTTCTTTTCCTGGAACGAGGCGAACTCCACTATGCCGATCGTTGAGATCGCGGCACGTCTTCAGCATCGCCTGACCCAGATTCATCCGTTTCTCAATGGGAATGGACGCCATGCCAGACTGATGACTGACATTTTCTTATACTCCCGCCACTACCCCATTCCGCAGTGGCCCCAAATCCAACTCATGTCCCAGGGAAACCAGGTTCGCAAAGACTATATTAGAGCCATGAAACACGCCGACGACGGCGATATTACCGGATTGATTCAATTTATCGAAGAATGCCTGAAGGAACCTAACTAGACTTTTCCCATTGTTCGTATTTTCTTAGGGAGGAACTGCCCTAAGTGACAGACCCTTCTATGCCATCACGCTCCTCGCTCCTCTCCTCAACATCTGAAACCGAGGTGGCGGAAGACGAAGAACGAGAAGACAATGATATCAATTGCCTTGTGGATTGCCAGGATCACGTTGGTGATCTGTTCAGTTACGACGACTCCAGCCTTTGCCGAGGAACCGGAGAGACTGCCCCAGAACGAGGAACGATCACAGGATCGATCGCCCCAAGCCCAGAAACCCCACCCCCCTCAATGGCACTACGGCGGGTTCATGGATCTTGGATATTCACTCGATTTCAATTTCCCCGACAATCACCGCTTCCGCAATCGCGGAACCACACCACGGGTTAACGAACTTGAACTCAATATGGGCGGGGCCTACCTCAGAAAGGCCGCGTCCGAGCAGTCTCGCTGGGGTGCAGAGCTATTGGGTCAGGGCGGACAGGATTCCAAGGTTTTCGGGTTCGGCACCAATCTCCCTCATGTGGATGGGTCCGATGTCCTGCGTCACTTCGGGCGAGCGAATCTCTCCTACCTGGCTCCGGTCGGAAACGGCTTAACGTTTCAGGCGGGGCTCTTTAACAGCCTCATCGGTTATGAATCACTGTACGCCAAGGATAATTTCAACTATACGCGCTCCTGGATAGCCGATTACTCGCCCTACCTCATGTTCGGGGTGAACGCGGTCTATCCGTTGAACGACCGGTGGACCGGTGCTGTCTTTGTCATCAATGAATATTTTCATCTACAACACGCCAACGATCTACCGAGCTATGGAGCCCAGACGATTTTCACACCCGGTCCGTCCTGGACGATGAAAGAAACCATCTATTACGGGCCTGATCAGTCGAACACCTCACTGGAATTCTGGCGTTTTTTTTCAGACACCATCGTTGAGTGGAAAGGTACAGCGGTTACAATTGCCGGCCAATATCAGATGGGAACCCAGAAGAATGCCTCGGTTCCGGGCAATCCGCGTTTAATTTATATGGGAGCGGCCCTCCATACACGCTGGCAAATCAACAAACCATGGCAGATCGCACTTCGACCGGAGTTGTATTCGGACCCGAATGGTCTCATGACCGGCTTTGACCAATTCATCTGGGCGGTCACTGCCACTGCGGAATACAGACTTCCATTCGAGTGGACCAATTCTATCTTCCGGCTGGAATACCGCCATGACAACTCTACCGGTTCCGGTGGCGGGTTCTTTAAAGGCGCCGGAAACCGTTTGACCCCCTCACAGAACTTACTGATTTTTTCCGTCATTTGGACATTCGACTCACGCTGAGAGATGACGCCATGCTGAGCATGGACGAAGATGTGAGTATTGGACCGGGAAGGACTGATTTTCCGAAAGACAAAATCACTGAAGGGAAATCTTAGGACATCACGCTTAAGTGGAGGACTGACATGATGACCGGGTCCTTGATCATATCCGCCGGTCTCACAGTTTTGATTATGGTCGTCGCCATCGGTTGGATTTTGGCGAAGAGTAAGCCCCGAATTTCACCTAAGCGGAGGCCCGAAATCCCAACAATTACATTCCAAATGAAGGAATGAGTAGGATTCCGATGTGCGCAGGACGTCCCATCACACAGGCGATCGCCTTATGGGAATTGGAAGAAAGGCTCAATTCGTTCCAAACCGGAATTATTCATAGGTTCCCCGGATCGGATAATTATTTTCTTGAATCCATTTCAGCGTATCGAGTAATTCGTCAGGATCTGACCTGTTGAACGGAGTATTGGAGATATCGATTAACTGCACTTTGCCGTCCGCATTGACCGCGAACATTCCAGGCTCAGGAAATGGTTGATCTGTTTCCTTCGGCGACCGAGGATGAGAAATATACAACCCCAGTTCTTTCATTTGTTCAATGGACAACCCATATCCCACAGGAAACGTGGCTCCCGCATTCTCAACCATGTCCTTGGCCTTATGTTCCGGATCGCCTGATATGGCGACTATTTCAGCCTCCATGGCAGGAAATTTATCTTTCACACTTTCAAGTTTTATCAGATAATTTTTACAAATCGGACAATGCAGGCCCCGATAGACAAACACCACCTGCCAGTGACCCTTCTGCTGAGGCTGTCCTAATGTTACCTGCCCTCCACCGACGAGGGGCAGCGTAAATGCGGGAAGCCGGCTTCCCGACGAGAGTTTTGTTGTGGCCATGATCATTCCCCTCAGTTTTTTTACTTTGGTTTACCCATTAGCCGCTATTATAGAATACGTACTTTTATTCTTATTGAGATAAATTCGTCATCCAGATTCCCAAAAGGTATTCTATCCATTTTTTAATTGAATGGGAGTGTTGAATAATACTGTTCTCCATGGGCAAAAACCCCCAGGGCGACTTTGAAGGGCTGAGGCCTCGGGTCGGTTCAAAAAAGTTCGTCCAGCAAGGCCGCAGCACATTTTTGAGCGCGGAGCGTACACGGAGTACGTGAGCACAGAAAAATGGCGAGAACGCAGCTGGCGGCTTTTTTCAACAGACCCTGAATTGAAGCATTGGTGCTTGTTTCTGGGGCCGGTCTCTGTCCTCACACCGAAACTACATCTTGTTTTTTGTTGAATAAAAAACATTCTTTTTCCCAATACCTTCACCGCTATTTCAAAAAATTATGAAACATTTTTCCCGGCATTGGACCTTACCCAAGGGCTGGAATGGCTACAAAGACAGCTCACCGGTCTACGCGAGAAGCCTGGAAATTGTCAGGAATGTCTTAGGTGAACGACAACGAGAGAGGAGTAAGGTCATTGAATAAACCCCAGCGGATTTTTTCTTTTCTGCCGAAACAACTGCCCACCTCGTTCTGGTTAAAGGTAGGGGCGTTGTTGATCCTTATTGCCGGGGGTTATGTGGTCATGCAAGGAATCGACGTTGGCGAGACCTTCCGTCCTGATCGAATCACCCAATGGCTTTCTGAGGCGGGGCCCTTAGCGCCGGTTGTGTTCATGGGATTGATGGCCCTCGCAGTAATTATCAGCCCCATACCAAGCTTGCCCTTGGACATTGCCGCAGGCGCGGCATTCGGGCCATTACTCGGAGCCGCGTATGCCGTTATTGGAGCAGAAATTGGTGCCATCACAAGTTTTCTCATTGGTCGAGCGTTGGGTCGGGAAGTGTTGACTCGACTGCTGCATATCAAGGTCACTTTCTGCGAAAAATGCTCTGACCAGCATCTGGCCATCTTCGTGTTTCTGTCCCGTTTGGTTCCCATCTTTTCCTTCGACCTGATCAGCTATGGCGCCGGGCTGACCAACATGTCCATTCGTGTCTTCGCTCTTGTCACCCTCGTGGGGATGATCCCCCCCACCCTGGCACTCACCTATGCCGGAAGCTATGTGGGTTCGGGCACGTGGCTGACCGTCCCGCTGGGACTCACGATGGTGGCATTGCTTCTTCTCATTCCCACACTTGTTCTCCGATACCCCGATTCCCGCTTTGTGAAGCTCTTGCAAGGGAAGGCCTCAGTTTCAACTCCCGTTCCTCTCCCCGTCCAAATACCAAGGTCGACCTCTGCCGGATCCACAGCACGATGTGATTCCTGTCAGGGGCCAATGGAATGCTAGTAACTTCTTTTGAGAATAGGTCTATGTTGGCTCGTTAAGGTTATCGGGTCGAGGCGATGAGTGCGGGGAAGGCCACCGTCGTTGTAGAAGTTGGTCGAGGGCTTTTTTCATGTCACCATGTTGAAGGTAGATCCCTTCTCCATGCCCCGGCAACACCCACTCAAAGGAATGGTTGCGTAATTTCCTGACCGATTGTTCCAAGTTCGCGTCATCCCATACCAGCCGTTCCGGCGTCCCAAGCTGCTGAATTTCCCGATCCCACCACAGATGGTCACCGGAGAACAAAAACCGATTTTGGTACAGCAAGGCCATGCTTCCGGGGGTATGGCCGGGAACCGGGATGCATACAAAATCCGGAGCAAGGCGTACGGGATTCTCACCGTCAATAACTTGCTCTGTACCCGGCATAGCGTGAGCGTCTGCACGATGCATGATCCGGGTCGCGCCAAAATGCTTCGCATAACGAGCCGCCTCCGCCACATCATCCTCATGACTGAGGAAGATGTACCGAATCCCCCCTTTCTCTTCAAATGCCTTAACCAGATGTTTGAGGAACCGGGGAGAATCGACTAACCAGTTGCCTTCAGGATGTTGGATGAAATAGCTATTGGCTCCGAACGATTTCTCCGAATTGAACCCGACATAGCACACATCGTGTTCTACCGGTAACGGGAAAGAATCCTGGGCCTCTAAGAAGATCGCAGGGTTCTTCGCCATCGTGCCGATCGATCCCACCGGACAGGCGATCAGCGCTTGATAGGCGGCAAATTCTTCTCCTGGGGATCCTGGTTGGCGAAATACTGTCGAATACTCTCCGTCCTCCGCAAACGTGGCCCCGGCCAATTGCCGGCAGGTATCACAATCGATACAGGTGGAATCGACAAAAAAATTACCCTCGACATTCGTCTTTAATCGTTTGGACAGGTTAGCCATCATTTGCTCTTTTTCTGGTTTAGTATACCGCCCGGAAAGAGGTCCATGCCATTTTTCGGTGAAGGGGAAGGCGTGGGATAGAAGATGGGGGTCCAAGAAGATGGACCAACACGACCTGGAGACTGTGTTCACGTTTGTGCGGTCAGTCTTAGGAGACAAATAACTGAAAAAATGCCTTCCGAAGTCAATTTCCGTTCCAGATTTCAAGGAGGTAGAATAGCTCTATATTGACAGATGCGATCACATTTAATCAGCGGACCCATATCCATTTACATTAATAATGGAGGGATTTATGCGAAAGATTGCAGTAATTTTGGCGACCGCCGCTCTAATTTTCGGACTCAGCGGATGCAGTTATATGTTCTATCCCCGTGCGGATGACTATGCGGCCAAAGCGAAAGGGACCACTAATGTCGAAACTGTGCTGAATCTCATTACCATGATGGAAGCCAGTGCGGAAGCCGCGAAAGGTGGAACAGGAAAGGATCAGTCATTGGACGACCTGCACAATCAGTTTCATGCGTTCGACAATACGTTATGTTGTGTGGATGAGGCCAAACGGGAGACACCCACCTACGCTCTCGCTGTGACCCACAATAAGGAACTGTGGGTTATTTTTAAGCGAATATGGAAGTTCAAGGATACGCAACCCCAACGGGATGAACACCTTGCATTATTTCAGACAGAGGTCAAAGAACTGCGTACGACCCTTGAGGCTTTGAAATAATCGGACGACGCGTATTTATGCGGCAAGCCCGGATCCAGTATGTTCGAGATGGCTCCCGAAGGGAACGGCGAATTTTGCGCACGGGGTTTTGGGGGAGTGCATTTACGAATAACGAGAATAACTCGTCGTCTGTCGGGGCCGTGCTTTGAGAACTACTCCGATTACCAGCCCAATGAGTACCAGCGCGCCCCCATACAGTAGCCATTTGAGCTGTAAGTTTTCTTCTAGCTGCATGGCTTTGTTGGATTGCTCTTCAACTTGAGCCGCCAGGCGGGTATTCTGCTGAACAAGCTCGATGTTACGGGCATGCTCGTTGATGGAATCTCCAGATATACGTTTCAATTCCGCCAGTTCTTTGGCCAGAGATTGCGCTTGCGAATTCAATGTCCGGTTGTTTGCGTCGGTTTCTTTGTGTACAGCCTGGATGCTCACACGTGCTTCGCGTTCTTTATCGATTTCAGCTTTAAGGCTTTGAAGACGTTTCTCGGCTGCGGCCAGCTTGACACGGGCGATGGGTTCCTCGATGAGGTACTGGGACGTTACCCAGCCCTCCATCCCATCGTTGGTCCGAACCTGGGTGAAACCGGCTTCCTCGTCTGTACCGAGAATGGTCAGTTGGGTCCCGCTTGGTAAACCACGGTGCAGGATGCGATGACCATTAGTGGGCCCACTGCGTAGCGGCACAGTTACCACGTCAGAGATGTAATTCACGTCTCCGACTGCGGCCAATGGCTCTGTGGTCAACCCCAAACAGGAGAACGATAAAAAAACGAGATAGATTAAAAATTTCAAAACGTTTTATCTCCTTGTTATGTCGCGCATCTCAAGAAAGGAGTTATTCTGGCGAAAGGAAAAGCGCCGCACTCACTGGGAAAAGGAAATATACATGCCCTGGGGGACAAACCGAATAAGTAGCAAAGGAGCCGCAAGGTGTCAATGACGTCAAAAATCCGACCCATGAAATGGAGGTTCAAGAAGGTTAAATCCTTCATTGACTACCCATTTATTCCCTTTTTCTGCCCACGAATATAGAAGATCCGGAAATATTCACGCCAACAGGCCTAGAGTGGGTGGATGAGCAGGGTAGGATGATATGAAAAACTTAACCACAAACTTGTGGTTTTGGCTCAGGTGATCATATGACCATCCGCCTGAAAGTGGACTGACCAGGCTGACGCTCAAATAAAGGAGCGGACCATTTTTGAGCCCGGCGCGTTGGTCCGCCCCTCCACCTCGGCTCCTTCTACCTTCTCAAGAATAAGCTGTAAAACTCCATACAAGCCAAGTCGAAGGGATAGCCAAAACCCGGTTTTCCCTACTGCCAGAGTTTAATTAATACCCATGGCAAAATGGACAAGTGTCAGGCGAGTGAAACTCTTTATGGAAAATTGCCAATGAATTGAATCTTCCTATTTAAGTTTCTCCCTCATTTCATTTGAAGCACAGGGTATCCAAACGAGTAAATCCATTTATCCGCCTCAAACGCATTTTTTCTGGCCAACTCTCTGGCCGGGGTGTGACAAGGAATACAATCTATTTTGTAATCCTTGGACACCGTGCGTTGAGAATCATCTGCGTTAAAGAGGGACCATCCCCAGCCATCACCCCACAGGCTGGATTCTTTAAACCGCCCGTTCGTATCCCTGACCAACACAAACCAACCTTTGATGGTGGTTGCGTGACCGACTGCCGGCCCGGTGGTCATCGGCATGGTGTCGGCGTTTAGGAGTTCTTTCACCAACACCGCTCCGTCGGGAAACCGGTTTTTCTCGTTGTAATACTTGATCGTGTCCGGTTGGGTATACACGACGTGGTATTCCTGCAGACCTGGCGGGCCTTCAACTTTCGCGTGGGCCCAGGTGCCGAGCGTGGGCCATTCCCGGTAATTTTCAGGAACACTAATGGCCCCGGTTTTGGGGTGAACATTGGGGGCAAAAGGCTTCGCTTCATTCGTCATCGCCCATCCTGCCAGACTTCCCATCCCCAGAATGAGGATGGTTCCGATGGTTACAGCCTGTTTCATGCATTTCTCCTTCACAGTTGGCATCTAAATAACGGCTGAGGCCCGTCACATAGACCGTGACGGACCTCACCATTGTTTCTTATAAATCCGACGGGGCCTTATCTTTGGTTTCTTTCCAATTGGCCTCGAACTTTTTGAGGTAACCCGGAATATCCTTGGCCCATTTGCCTTGGATATCCCGATCCAGATTCAAATACAATTTGCCCTGAACGATTTCCCAAGCTTCAGGATCGGACACGAATTTTTTCCCGACCGCCACACCATAGGCGCAATATCCACCGTAGGCTGGCACATACTTACCGGGGTTGGCCTCAAACATTTCTTTGTGCTCTTTGGTCCCAAAGGCATAGGTCACTCCCTCGTGCTCGGCCACGTGGTAACCGGAGCCCCTCATCGGTTTGCCATCCATGAAGTAGGCGACCGGATCATAACCGCTGATCCCTGGAGTGCTATTGGTGACATCCCCCGCGAAAGCGGGTGTTGCCATAATGGCCAGGATCATGGCGAACAGGGGACCTAAGATTGTCCTCATCATTTTCATGATGGATCTCCTTTTGGAAGGTAGAATAGTTGGTAAGGATTAGTATACAGATCTGTATCCTTTATAGAGCCTAGTCAGACGAGTTCCTGTTCCGTTACACTTCTTTTTCATCCGTTTTAAGCTGGCATACACCATTTAAACCATTGGTATGCATAGATAAAAATGATAGATGTCGGTCAGGGATATTTTGGTATCCACATTCTTTTTAAAAAAAATCTGGGTAAACTGGGAAGTCTAGATAAATGAAGCGGAACAGTGGCTCACCCTCCAAGCGGGAACAACTCATCCAGACTGCGGTGGCCTTATTTGCGAAAAACGGGATTCATGCCACGGGGATCGACACCATTGTGGAACAGTCGGGAGTGACCAAAAAAACCTTGTATGCGCATTTCCGCTCAAAAGAAGAATTGGTACTCGCGGCGTTGCGACAGTATGACGGGCAGTTTAGGAATTCGTTCATGCGGCAAGTGGAAACCAAGGCGCGCACTCCCAAAACTCGCTTGCTTGCCATTTTCGATGTGGCGGAATCCTGGTTTTCTCAACGGAGCTTTTACGGATGTATGTTCATCAATGCCGTTGGTGAACATTCAGCCCCCAACACCTCACTCCGTTACGTCTGCAGCGATTTCAAGCGGATGATGACGGAGTTTATCCTCGGGCTATGCATCAAGATGGGAGCGCGGAACCCTCAGCAGCTAGCCGAAGAACTCGCGCTTTTATTGGAAGGCGCAATAGTAACCGCCCAAGTGTCTCAAATACCCGACGCGGCAAAAATTGCCAAACGCGCAGCAGCCGTGCTGATCGAAAAGCAGAGTTCACATGAAACACCCCAGACATAGGATCACATTTCGATGTGGATTATCAGATATTCCTAATTGTTTTGGTGATCATCACTCGTCCAATTTCGCTTCTGACCTGTCAGGCCCCTAGGTTGGTCGGTGGGCCTCCATCGCCACCATTGTGCATTTCCCAATATCAGTCCTATTTGATGGAGGTATGAGCCGCACCATCTAAAGGCCTGCTCTTTGTCCAATTCCAGCCTCTGAACAACTCAATTCAATCAGACATAACCATCTTGATTTTCATTGATGTGGAAGATCCCTTGGAGTTCCCTTATCTTTTAGTAAAAAGGAATGTGCGATTGACGAGCACATTCCACTATCAGGAACCATCGGGGTTGAAGTCGTGGGGGCCAGGCAGGAAGGACTTCATGTCATAATCCCCAACTTGAATAATGTTTATTGAGGCACCGTAGGCGGGAGGGCTTCAGATGAGGCCATCTTAGTGCTATGGGCTCTCCTGAAGGTTTACATACAACAGAAGCACGGGAATTGTCCTCTTGTGATTCAGCGAAATACCATACATTCGCGATGAGCGACCCATTTTGAGTGCCTTTTTTGCCCCATCCTCAATCCAGGACCTCCTGGCATGAGAGAAATTCCCAGTTACACTCAAGTGGAGAAATCAGGTGAGAGTTTCCATGGCTGCCCCCATGTTAATGTCACGAAGAACAAGGTGGTAAATTTGTGGGTGATTTTGTTAGACTAAATATATCCATAGGGCTCAGTGGAGAGCTCAAAAGAGCAGGTGCATCCTTCATGAGCTTATCCTGCATTATCCTGCACCTTCCAAAATAAATATTCATACGTTTCTCGAATTGAATAGTCATTTCTTGAATTCATTCCACTGTTTCGAGCAATTTACCAGGATCGGACCAATTGATCGGAGCGTTTGATATATCAACCAGACTCAGGTTTCTGTTCGCATCCATAACAACGTGCCAAGCCCCGGAAGCAATACCCTTCCACACCTAAACAGCAGAAAAATGATGGGATCTTAGTTTTGAAAAAAGTTTTGGTGTGGCTATGAACATTCCTCGCATTCAATATCACCACGATGGGGAATCGGGGCAGCCTTTTTTAAGGGGATCTTTTAGAATATCCAGCCTCCCGGCAAATGCTAAAGACCATAACCTTGTAAAATTGTATTTGCCAGAAGCTCTCCTTCTGGTTTAATTTGTAGAGTTTGACCATTTCCCTTTATCTTAAGAAAGTTGTGGATCCCTGTTTTACATGATGGCTTCGATGAAGTTCACTGATTCGTAATCTATAAATATTTCGGGATTCCCTACACAATGAGAGAGGAGCGTTAAGGATGCCAGAAATCCAGCGGATCATATCGGGCACGGGGAAGCTGTTAAGGTCCTTGTTTGACAGCCAAGAAGCGACAGCACTGGCTTCCCATAAAAACGGTCGCGACATAGATCTGGCACGCACGGTCCCGTTTTTGGCTTTGCATATTGCGGTCCTCGCAGTCTTTTGGGTGGGCTGGAGTCCTATAGCGGTCGGGGTTGCCGTGTCATTGTACATCATAAGAATGTTCGCTATTACGGGTATTTATCATCGGTATTTCTCCCACCGTACGTTTCGCACCTCACGAGGGATGCAGTTCGTATTTGCCTGTCTTGGTGCAAGTGCGGCCCAACGGGGTCCCTTATGGTGGGCCGCCAACCATCGCCATCACCATGCCTATTCCGACAAGCCTGAAGATGTGCACTCTCCCGTCCTCCGCGGACTGTGGTGGAGCCATGTCGGCTGGTTTTTAACTCATGACCAACTTGCGACGAAAATGAATCGTATCAAAGATTTTGCGCGATTCCCTGAATTACGGTTTCTGAATCGGTTTGATACACTTGTGCCAATTGCCTTGGCAATCACCCTCTTTCTCTTCGGTAAATGGCTCGGGAGTGCCTATCCAGCCTTAGGAACGAATGGATTACAAATGCTGGTCTGGGGTTTCGTGATTTCTACGGTGGCCTTGTGGCATGGCACCTTCACCATCAACTCGCTCTCTCATGTTTTCGGCACCCGGCGTTTTGCTACATCCGACCATAGCCGAAACAACTTCCTCCTGGCCATCATCACATTAGGTGAAGGGTGGCACAACAATCATCATAAATATTGCAGTTCCACCCGTCAGGGATTTGTATGGTGGGAAATCGATGTGACATATTACGTGCTGCGAGGCCTGCAATTCTTCGGAGTCATCTGGGATATTCGTCCAGTGCCGGCATGGGTCCTGAATCAAGCAGACCTTGAAGAAATTGGCCAGGACGCTGAGTCCGAAAAGATGGCGATGTAAGACCCACGAATATCCCCATGGATGGTCTTTCAAGGCGTCCGACCACATTCATACGCCAGCCTTTTATATATTTACGTCTCCAGGCCACCCCTTTCTCACTCTCCCACATCTCACAAGCCAAAAACTCGTCTTTATCATGAGAGATGCACCCACTTGAAAGGGTGATGTATGATTAGACTGTTGGGTCCTTATTTTCTTGTGAGGTACGATCATGTTTCGCGCTTGTATCCCCCTCATGACGATAGTTTTCGTAACCGCTCTTACCTTTCTGCTTGGACATCAAACAGCCTGGCCCTTCTCCATAATTGAGCCGAAAGAGTTCACTGTTCACCAGTCAGGAGAACATATCCCGGTCGCCCTGGACTTAGAAGGTCTTCCCGGAGTTACCACGGTGAACTACTATTGGTATGGGGAATTTGACGATATGCTGCGGGAATTGGTCGAGGAAAAATTGGCCCTTGTCGCAACGGCAAAAAGTAACCCTCCCTTTGGCGGACGGATCCTGATCCCCAAAGAAACGATGGGCACCTATCGACTTCTGGCTGTAGCCGAACAGGGTGGAAGACAATCCCAACATGAATCCTTAGCCATCTTCGATGAAATCCTGATTCAGATCGAGCCAAACGCCGAACTCTTGGAAATAGACTTTCAAACGGACAAACCCCTGCGATTGGGACGAGCCAGCGGAACTCGTGTGTATGACCAAGTGGACTTTCTTGGAAAAACCTTTGAATTACCAGTGATTGGGCAATTCTCAGACGGAATCGCCCGCTCCCTTCGAGCCCAAACCACTGGAACCACCTACCAGTCCGCCAATGACAAAATTATTTCCGTCAACCCAAATGGAGTGCTTCGGCTGGTGGGGAATGGGGAAACCGTGCTCACCGTAAAAAACCGAAATCAAGAGGCTACCCTCGACATCCTGGTTGAGGTCAACGATGAACCCAATCACCCACCGGTTTCGGATCCCGGCAAAACGCAAACGGTCTTTTCGGGAACACGAGTCACCTTGAATGGCTTAACGAGTTATGATCCCGACGGCGGTTCCCTTCAGTACCACTGGGAGCAAGTACGCGGAAGTAAAGTCCCATTGCTTGACCCGTATTCGGCACAAGCCAAATTTTTGGCTCCGTTTGTAGTTGAAGAACGGCTTTTCCGTTTCACGCTCAGAGTTACGGACATTCAAGGTGCCGACAGTCTACCTGCCTTTGTCGACGTTATTATTACACCATAACGAGAAACACCTCATGGGACGTACATCGCGGGGCAGAAGCCACAAGAAGCCAGCCGCAATCGCTTCTTTCACTTACCCCTCCGACCTTTAGATCAACCGTAAGGCTGACAGTGGAAGCATCCCTGCTCTGTTCACTATATTTTGTCATTCACCAGAAAGTGCTTTAGAACATCCTCCCCTGCATGGAACATGAGGATAGGGAACTAGAATGCAAGAATGAGAAGACGGGAATTGAAACGATATCGCTTCTCAGCTAGCGGATCCTTCGATCCTGACGGAGGACTGCGACCAAATAGACTGGACTCTTGCTTTCCATTTTCCTCTGTTGTCAGCTATCGCTTATCAAGGTCGTGATGCTGCGGGAAAAGGAGGGGGAATTCGACGATGTACTTAGCACCTGAATCCACGCCCAATGAAGGTGCAGGCTTGCCCAAACCCGGTGAGGTAGAAAAGGTCAATGGTATTTTCAACGATAGGTCAAGCATCTTCCCAATCCCGGGAAAATCGTCTTTTTTGATCGAAGCTGGTACAACCGGGCAGTCGTCGAATCCCTAAAGTATCTGTTCCCGGCTCACACCTACACAAGATTATGTGGAATGTATAGCAAATACCCTATGCTGTGAGATTCGCCTCCCAAAGGTAGGAGAATAAAAAACTGCCATTCGAAATCGAATGGATGCGTGGGAGATTGTCGATGCCTATCTTAAAAGCACGCTGGCGGGAGGGTAGATGGCTTGTGTGGCCCCTGATGGCACTCACCATACTGACTGCTTGCCTGGGAAAGTTTGAAACAAAACCCACATTGACCGAACCGTGTCGCCTCGATTGGCAACAGCAAGCGGGCATCGCGAAAGTGGATCTTCTTGATTCAACTGTGAGCCACGGGATCCCGGTCTTGGTATTTAATATTCATGACCGCCTTCTTTCCAATTCGTTCTTCTCGAGCGAGGCCCACACCGAAGAAGAGGTCGCATGCATTGGGGATCTAGCCTCCAGGTTCGATCTTGTGCTGTTTCAAGAAGCCTTTGTCCGTCCGGCACAACTCGCCCAATACACCAAACATGCCTGGGCCAATCACCCATTGTTCACGGAAGGCGGTGGTGGTGACTGGTGGCCCCTTCGAGCCATGTGTGACATCTGTTTGAGTCCCGGACTCCTGATGCTCGCACGTGAACAACCTGAGTCTGTTTATTCAGAACCCTATGAGGCCTTTGCAGGCTGGAATACCGACCTGAATAAAGCCGATGATTTCTTTTCGAAGGGCTTTCAGCTTGTCAAATTCCCAGCATTTTGGGTGCTGAATAGTCATATGGACGCGGGTCGTGGAGAGGCCAGCATTGAGGCCAGAGCCCTTCAGTTTAGACAGATTAGTGCAGGCATTAGGCGTCTCATTTCTCCTGATGCACCATTGCTAGTCGGAATGGACGCGAACCTTCGACCAGACCAGGAGAAACGCGATGCAGAGATTTTGGAAGAATTTCTTAATGCCAATGGGCTAAGCCTGGTACAACAAAGCGGGCCGGATTTGATTGCCGTCAGAGGAATCCGCACCGACCACCCTCAATCACTTCCATTCAAAGACATCCTTAGCGATCACAACGCCCTGTCCGTCATTATGTATCCACTATCAAGATTAGAGTCACCAGACTAATTTGCAAAATTATATTTTTGTGTTGATGTATACGTTTACTCCAGATTCAAAATCCTTCCCGAGAGAATCAAACATTTTTTCATCAAGGCAGATGAAGCTGGTATCTTCATGAAGATTTTTATCCGCCAAAGTCCCTCGGTCAACGATAATGATTTTGGCAAGAGACGATTCCACCTCTTCGAGAGTTTGAGACCTTTCCGACCTTCCATGCCAGGGCACTTGCATCAGAAAGGCGGTATAGGAATCAATATTTTCCAACCGGCTTGTGGAGGCAATTGGGCCAATGATATTGAGGGTGCTCAATTTTTCCTTTAGGACTTTGGCCGCCTGGTAACTGGGCCTCTGGGGAAAGAATGGCGTGCTGGCGAAGGGAAGGAGAAAAGATAAGGAAATAAGGGCCAATGCTATGACATGAAGAATTTTGACCTGGCCGGTCCGACTCTTGGCCAGATGCTCCACATAGCCCAGACTCCCGCCAAGAAGAAACGGGTAGACGGAATAATAATATCGCTTTTCTCCTCCATAACCCGGCAAAAAGATCACCACAAGACACCCAATGAATATCGCTGACCATCGCCAGCGATCCGACCGGATATTGTGTCTCCATGGAGCATGAAACAAGAATCCCAATATGACCGAGACCAAACCGATGCCAAGCCAGTCAAAGTTCTTCAGCATGCGTATAGTTTTCATCACATTGCTATGAACGATCCGCAATTGGTGACGGAGATTCTCAGTACTGTCAAACGGGGACCAGTGGGAGTATTTTTTTGAGATCGGATCCTCCCAGGATGAAACTCGGCCCTGCTCCGGAATTAGAAAGTCAGAAAAAGTGGGATGTCCTCGCCCAACACCAGGCGGCCCCATGACGGCATGACTAATTCCTGCACTTGTTGAAAAAACCACCCTTTCATACTTGAGGGACAGTATGAGAATCCAAGGCCCGGCGACAAGCATTAACCCGATGAGGGTGATCGCCACGCCACGTAGAGCACGGGTCGGACTGGTTTGCTGACAAACGGTCCATAACAACCCTGCTGCCACAATCAGAATAAATGCAAATGGCAACCCAGGCGCTTTCGCTAAATAGGCAGCCCCGAATATTAGCCCGGCAGAAAACTGAACCGATCGTTTGTCGCACCAGTCCGGATGCAGAGTTCGGCTTATGGCCAGACAGAGAATTCCACTCATCAGGAGGTCTGGGGTTATGCCTTGAACCGCCCAGTGGACACTCATAAAGACCACGATTCCGATGGCCACAAAGATCGCGGAGGACCCAATCCCCAAAACCCTGAAAATCGCCATACAGCCCATGAGATACACAATCGCCGATATTCCCATGGCCATCTGCGCAGCGGATAAAGGTTCTTCCATAAAGCCGAGTAACGGAACAATGATCCAGCTCAACATGGGCCCCCAATAACCGGAAACCGCTAAATCGAACTGTCCGGAGGCATAATATTGGGCAATTCGAATGTAGGAAATCCCATCGGTACTGATCCAATCCTGATTGACCCAACCGGCCCAAATCAGCAACCCGATTTGAAGTACAAAGAAGCCGAACATGGCTCTGGAGATGTCTTGCCGATTCATTTCACCCATTGGATATACCCCTTTTGAGAAAGATTCCTTTGAAAACCACGGTTCCTATGGGGGAACTTCCTCTATGGAATCTCATCACTTTTCTTTCCACTTCCCACCCATTCATAATCAGGACTCAGATGGCTCCGAACCCGTGAAGACTTTGTATCACGAAAGGTCCCACTGTTCATGGTCCAAGATTTCCTTATGCTAGAAACCCATCATTCACAAATCCTTCACAATTTCGTCAGACATTGGGGTAGGGTCGTCCCCGCGGTCGGTAGGATTCCAGGATTCTGAAGGGATTATCTCGTGCATGCCAGGATATTTTATCCGGGAGGCATTGCACATTCTAATGGCTTCAGTCTTGTCCAAGCATGTGATGGACATACGGAAACCAAAGCTTTGTTTATTCCTTCGGAATTCCTGTTTAAGACTGAAGGGATCTTCGGTGGTTGACTTGTCCATCGCCTAACAAAAATACATCCACAATCCAAACCCTCAGATATCCTTGAATCCATTTTCCAGGCAGAGGGCGGGCACTTAATTTCCTCCAATAGTCCAAAGAGGTGGAATGAGAGCCGGATTAACATTAAACAACTCATACAAAAAAGGGATCTCAGAAAACATAAGCAGGAGAAAGAGCAACGTGCTCAACCCAACATACAGAACAAACCCGCCTTCCTTGTATAATTTTTCTGGATTTTGAACAGGGCTATCCTCAAGCAGGCCAATCTTAAGATAATAGGTCAAAAATCCCGCACCAATAGGGACAAAAAGTATCAACTCCATATGATACCGGACAAGAAATATTCCAGATACAAAGGAACAAGCCATCGCATAAAAGAACATACTCAGCAATAGACGATTTTCGGTGTAATACCCGAACGACTTTCGATACCCCCGTGCACGTATCGGATCATCAATACGCCGATACTCGGCAAATCGCTTGGTTGCCATGAAAAAAGCGCCAACCATCCAGTACGCCAACACAAGCGAAAGCGGAGGGATGCTATGGGTGACAAGCGCAAACCACCCGAGCAACAACCGAATCGGATTATTCAGTGACTCAGAAAGCACATCTAAATAAGGTAGATCTTTGGTCCGTATCGGGGGAATATTGTAAAGGAGGCCGCTCACTAAAAATAACAGGGCTGTAACCCCAAAGTACGAATTTAGGGAAAAAGCAAGAACCATCCCTGAAGCCCCTAATACGAACCATTCCATCCAAGCCCAACTGGCTTTGACCTTCCCGGAAGGAACAGGCCGATCCTTTTTCACCGGATGGAGACGGTCATAAGGCGCATCGAGAACTTCGTTCACCACATAATTGCTTGAGGCAATCAAACAGGTAGCTGCGATAGCCTGGAGCAAAGGAAAAATACTTTTCCAGGCGAAGAGTTCCAGCTCATAAAATAGGGCCAGCACAATGCCCAGAATCATAAAGACATTTTTAAACCAGTGGTCAATCCGGGCAATCTGGACGTAAGGCCAGAGTACCCGAAAAAAATTAGATGACTGAGTGGATAACATCGCAAAGACCTCTAAAATTAGTAATCGAACAAAATTCCGTTTTTTCACTCGGGTCTAACCTGCGAGACGTTCTGCTGGAAAATATGACGTAAGGCATCCCTGCAGCTTTGGCACCACAACCATCGACGTCATGCCGATCACCGACATACAACACCTCCCCTGGATCAAGATTCCAGAGGCGACAGGCATAGAGAAACCCTTTGGGGTTAGGTTTAAACGCATTAATCTCCGGATCCGTTCCGCATAATTCCACCGTTAACGGAACATGAATCCCTAGCCCCTGCAATTTTTCTCTTACAGGGTAATCAGAAAAGACTCCCGTACGTAGGCCCCTATCAGCCGCCAACTGAAAAAATTCTTTCATGCCACGACGCCGACAGATACTGAGATATTTCAAAGGGCGACGGTACATCCATTCCCTTACAACCATTTCCACCTCCCTAGAGGTCACACAGAATCGTTCGGCAATAAGGGAATATTGTAAGCTCACCAAGGGGACGCTTGGATTTTCCATGGCCCGCAACGCTTCTCGTCCTTCTCGAAAACCTTTCAAAATTCTCCAGACACCCAAAGCCTCCCGAATAGAACCTAATGCAAACGGAGCCGTAGACAACTCAAAGGCCATCAGGCCACGAAGAGCCTGTTGGTGATACAGCGTCCCATCAACATCGAGCAAAACGGCACGAATCTGTTGAACCCGTTTCACGACACAAACAGCCCTACACAATCAGAAAAGTGGCAACTCAAAAAAGACTCCCAAGAGTTCATGAATACGCTATGTGGTATGCAAATGACTTTCATCCATCCCGCTATTGGATGCTTGTTCAAAAACCCGCTTCAGGCGCTCTCACAAACTCCTTAAGTCATAAAGCAAAATTTGGTCCCAGTTGAATCTATCGGAAACCATAATTACTGGCTGTATAAAAAATTTGAAAAACGAACCAGTGGGAGACTCTATCCGATAGCGGCCGTCCAGATTAAGCGCAGGTATCAATAAGCCAGGGTTGAGAACATTAAGCGGGGTCTACTGTCCTCGGTTAGCCCTTCCTGTAATGACACGCTGTTTTCTGGCGACGGTGATGGTTGCGACTATTTTGTCCTAAAAGGCCATCGCCCCCTATTAGAGGGAGACCGCTTCTGAGTAATTACCGGCGGGGGAAGACGATTGATCTCCATCGGATCCCTATAGGGTTGTAGATGGCTGTCAGCCTTCTTTCTCTCCTCCTATAATGAAGCCGAAGGGCTTATGGAAAACCATAGTCTTTGGCCTTTTTTAGGGGAATGGCGAGGTCTATTTGGATAATGGTACATGATTTAATCCATGCTGCAACCGATCATTCTATAGAAAGGGGAGGAAAGATTGTGGCCCCTCACTCTAACGGCTGGCTGGACAACACAGTTGAGTGTCATGAGGCATGAATGTATCATCGGGTCGATTAATAGCAATGATAAATTTGCCAAAGACACCACTCATATCCATGGCATTGAATGGGAGGGAGTTTCGCCAATATTCGCCTGGCTAAATATAGCGCATTGCCTCGATCCTCATTATATTTGCACTTGTATCTGGAGGAATGCAAATAGCGCTACAATCATGGCCGTCAAACCCTTTATAAACTCTTGAGAAAGCCGTTCATTTAAGGTCTTCTAAGCATGGCCTAGATTTTTGCCCACACGGGGAAACCAGGTTTACCTTAAAATACCGGGAATTCAATTGGTCTCTTGAGAAAGAAAAGCCAAAATGGTCAAATCCTCCAAGGGTTACCTACAACGAATGATTTTTGAGACGCCCAATACTCGGACAATACGCCTCTGCTCTTTTTCAAAGAAGTACCCGCAGATGCCAGGCATTCGATTTTATTTGTATAACCCGTTTTGTCATAGGGTGCAAGTATGATTGCAATCATCTCTTTGGAGGCTCCATCGGGTCCCCTCCTGGAGCAGTTGATCAGTGACAATCGGCTGCCGAATCTCGCGTCTCTTCAAAAGACGGGCGAGGTTGTCGAACTTGCCCCCCCCTTTCTCGATGGAGCCGTCTACGCCACTCTTTACACAGGGCAGCATCTGTCCGAGCACGGAATTTACTCCTTGTTTACCTGGTCGGCACCCGAGCAAAAGCTCCGGTTATCCCACGAACTGATACCGGATGACACCCTATTCCGACGCTTGGACCGGGCAGGCAAACGAGTCATTGCCATCGATCCACCGGAGCATCCCTTGCAAGAGCTGTCTAATGGTATCGTGGTGAGCGGATGCCAGTTTCGATCGCGGGTCCATTTGGCCAAATGGTCGCGCCCTTCCAGCGCAAACGGGGAACTCTTGGCACACCTTGGCAAGACACCAAGAGGGGAGGAGACCTTTGGGCAACCGTCACAACACCATTTGCTTCACCTCCGGAATATCCTCATACAGGCGCCAGGCCGTCTCGCGAGCGCGGTTGAACGATTGCTGGAGGAAAAGGAAGCCGATGTCCTCTGGTTAGGCATGGCTGCGATCCACCTTGCGGGTCACCAGCTTTGGGATACAGCGTCCGTCGACGTCATCGGCCGGTCCCCAGCCGGAGCGAGTCTGCTGGAGGATTCCTTGATTGAGGTATATCTAGCAGCCGACGCGGCACTTGGTCGAATAATAAGAATTCTACCTGACAATACAGATCTCCTCGTCTTCTGGGCTAAGGGAATGGGTCCGGAGACATGTCGGGCCGATCTTCTCCCCGAGATGCTGGAACGGATTCTGACCCCCCGCGCCATCGTCCGCACATCATCCGGAAATGACATCTTGACGAGGCTGCGGGCGATGGTACCCACCTCGCTCCGCTCTAAAGTCGCCGATGCACTACCGGATTCACTTTCGCTCCAGCTCACAGCTCGACTGGGGACCATCGGGAAAGACTGGAAGACAGTTCGGGCCTTTACGCTCCCTTCCGACGGTTCTGGATTGGTTCGGCTCAACATCCGCGGGCGCGAGCGGAATGGGATCATCACCGAATCCGAAGCAAACGTGCTTTGCGACGAGATTGACGAGGGTCTCCGAACCTTTTGCGACATCGATGGTAAAGAGTGCATCGCGGACATTGAACGACCCGGAGACCATTTACCTCCCGGGCACAAACTGGACCGGCTTCCCGACCTGGTTATCCGATGGAGTGACGAACCATCGACAAACCTGCGCGGCGTGATTTCACCGGAATACGGCACGGTGTTGCGCGAAGGTGCGGGATCAGGGCGGTCAGGAAACCACATACCCGGCGGGCGCGCGATCATCGTGCCACGATCGGGAACTTATCGCCCGATCAATAGCCGGACCCCAAATCTAGTTGATCTGAGTGCAACGGTCTGTGCAGCAGCGGGCATTCCCTACGAGGATCTTCCCGGCCAGTCCCTTCTCGCATATCACTAAGAATATGCGGGAATAGAGGTTCAATCGATTCAACTAGTCTTCCCGACAACCCGAATGGGTAGTTGATTGCCTGGGCAATTGATTGGACATATTGAATTGCTTATTTTGTGTAAATGAGAGATGACTATCCTCATCAGAAATCACAAACGTTGGAATACCAGCCGGAAGGACCAGAGGTCCTTTGCCCAAGTCAAGGATGAGCGATTGCAAGAGGTGCGGCGAGTAACCGGGTAGCCAGTGCATCTACTCAAGACGTGGAAGGAGACTTTCTTACAGAATGATCAAGCACCTTTTTATGTGGGCGATATCCCAAGAAGAAGAGACTGGACACAGAGAACACATTGATAAAAGGAAGATTGGATCGCAACGACCTGCGGTAAGAAAAGAAGATTAATCGGCTGGATAACGGCGTACCTTTTCACTTGAGAAAATTGAATGGTTGAGCGGGATCTGTTCGATTTCCGCGAAAAACGGTACAGGTGGCCACACGTGTGGCGCCATGGGGTTATCGTAAACCCGACAGCATATGACTGGTAGCGACGGCTGACCGCGACTGGGCATAAAGTCAAATGGAAGAGGGACTGACAAGGAGTGGATACGGTGTCTGCCGTGGCACATAGCTTGTTAACTCCATGATGTCGCCACAGGGGGAAGAGGACCACAACTCCATGAAGGGTTGATTTCCCCGAACACACGCGGAAAATGTTTGGGGGAACGAATGCTACAGCCTGGTATTTTACTCGCTTCGTGTTATTCTATTTTGGCGAGTGAGGCGAACCATCCGTGAAATTTCGTCTAGAGGGAGGCTCCCCTAAAAAATCTGAAGGGTATCCTGCGCTGTTTTTATGAAACGAATAAAGGTATTGTTTGTCTATCTTGGGTTTTACCGGGATGCCGGAGCGGAACAAACTCCGCTGTGTCTTGCTGAAGAACTTGATCGCGAGCGATTCACTTTCGAGATCCTCACCTTGATGCCGACCACCTCTACAATCGGCGGTGCGGTACAGGCAACCGGTTGCACCATACACGAGCTCGGACTGGGCATTCCGAGTCTCACAGACCCGGTCGGAATGATCAAGGCTATCTATGCCATTTATAATACATTCCGCAGAATCAAACCCGACATCGTTCAGACGCAATCAGGGTTTTGTAACGTCTGGGCCCGTCTGGCAGCCAAATTGGCGCATGTCCCCGTAGTCATCGCGACGTTAAATTTTGGTGGGGGCCCAAAACCGCGTTGGTATATGCAGCCAGTTATGCGTGCCATGCATCGTTGGTTGGCCACGAGTACCGACGCCTACGTCTGTGTCGCCGAGCATGTGGTGAAGGAACAGTTACAGCCCTACGAATGGGACCGTGCCGAAGTCATCGATGGCTTTTTCGACCTGAATCGTTTTCTTGCAGGCCGCAGCGATTTACCGGAAATCCGAGCCCTAACCAATCCCGCTCGTCCAGTACTTGGCATTGTCGCAAGACTCGATTACGAAAAGGGGCATAGGGTTGCAATCGCGGCCATGCGGAAAATCGTCGATGCTGTACCCGGAGCTCAACTCAAGATCGTCGGTACCGGCAGCCTAGATGAAGAACTCAGGGATCAAGTGGTTGCACTGCGACTCTCGGACCACGTCGAGTTTGCCGGTCACCGGACACAGATATGCGAGATCATGTCCACCATGGACCTGTTATTGATCCCTTCATACAACGAAGGGTTCGGTAGGGTGGCGTTGGAATCAATTGCCGCCGGAGTACCGTTAGTGGGAAGCCGTAGCGGTGCATTCCCCAGAATTCTTGAACACGGGAAATACGGTGCGTTGGTCACCCCAGCAGATCCTAACGCGTTGGCAGAAGCGGTCATCGATATCATCGCGAACCCGGACCCAGCATTGAACAAGTTGAAGGAAGCTCGAGCTACGGTGCTAAAGCGATATACCAAAGAGGAAAGCGCCCGGCGATATGCGAATCTATATCTACGTTTAACTGGAAATTCTTAAATAAAAATTGCGATAAATATTCCAGTAAGTCATAACCACCTGGTAGTGGGTGTGGGGATTTAGACAGGCGAAGCATTCAAATGACGGTCTCTCGTAAACAACGCAACTGGAGGTGTAAACATGGCTGATAATGAGCGCTCTGGGACTGGCCACAATTCCGGGCCGGTGGTTAGCGTGCTGATTGTGGCGGACCATGACACCGAGCGCCACGCCGAGCTGGCGGATCTCCGCAGTTGTCTTCACGCCCTCGCCGCGCAGGAAGTGGACGCCCCCGTGGAATTTCTGCTCGTGGAGACGCACGAGCGGGCCCGAACCCTTCCAGCTGATGTGCTCGCCGTGTTACCGGGGTTACGGGTGATCGGCGTGCCCGAGAATGCGACCTACGAACAAAAAAACGCGGGCGCGCAGGCGGCGCAGGGGGACATCATCGCGCTCTTGGATGTCGACTGCATTCCGGTTGCCGGCTGGCTGCAGTCCCTGATCAACACGTTTCGGGCCCATCCCCAATTCGTGGCGGTGAGCGGCCGCACCATGTATGAGGGCACCACCGCAAGCGAGCGCTGTCTCTCAGTCCTCTCCCGCGGTTTTCTCGATCCCGGCAAGGAAGGCCCTACCCGCTTCATTTCCAATAACAACTCCGGGTTTCTCCGACAGGTGTACAAACGGTTTCCCCTGCCTGAGGGGGAAGGCCCCTACGCCGCACAGCTCCAATCGGCGGCCATCAGGCGGGACGGCGGACGCTTTCTCTTTCAGCCGGCCATGACCGTGATCCACGACTTCGAGGGCTGGACCATGGAGCGCGATATCCGTTGCCACATCGGCTGGGCCACGATCCGGATCCGCCAGATTGATTCCGGGTTGCGATTCAGCTGGCTCCTCCGGCTCGGACTGGCTTCAATTCCGCTCTTTTACCTGGGCAGAGTGCTGGAGAGCTTGGGGACGTGTATACGAGTCGGCCACCAATACGGGCTGCGGCTGACGGACTATCCCGTCGCACTGGGACTGACCTTTTGGGTCCATGGTCTCGAAATCAAAGGCATGCTGTTGGCCTTTCGGCACCAGCGCGTTGACCAAACGAAATATCGCTGACCACTATGTCCA
>CABVRQ010000055.1 GCA_902500695.1 uncultured Nitrospira sp.
CCTGGCCTTGTGGTGTGGCCGAGCAGTGCAGCCGACACCGGAGAAAAGGCGCGCATTGTTTG
Source organism: uncultured Nitrospira sp. (assembly GCA_902500695.1). Classification (GTDB taxonomy): domain Bacteria; phylum Nitrospirota; class Nitrospiria; order Nitrospirales; family UBA8639; genus Nitrospira_E. Next base: position 63 of record CABVRQ010000055.1, read on the forward strand.
AGCCTTGCGAGTTTGCGCGCCGCCGGGGTCGGCGAACCGCGAAGGGAACCCGAAGGGCCACAGCATGGCCAAGATGGTTTTGGCCACTTTTGCCGAAACAAAAGTGGCTCGGCTGCCGGGACGAAACCCGGCAAACCTTCAACATTGTAGACAGGTTTTTAATACGAATACCCGCATACAACTTCGGGTGGGAGGGAAATTTCTTACTCCTACTAAGAGCGGCAGGGAAAGTTAGACTTCAGGAGGCACCAGAGAGAATACTTTCCCTCAATGCTTCAATCTGCTTCATAATTTCCTTCGTGCACGATTGAAGGGATTCCTTCCTCGGGCGAACCTCCTGTTGGAATTTTAGGGGTTTTCCATACTTAATCCTGGCCTTACTCGGAACCAATAGGGTTTTAACCATCGACGTCACCGAATGGGGTCCTTCCCAGACAATAGACGCCGGGATCACAGGCGCACCGGACTTGATCGCCAGATAGCCCACACCCAAATGCCCCGCATCTAAACGATGCCGATCCAATCCGCCTTCCGGGAAAAGGCCGATCACCTCCTGCGCGGCCAAACCCTCTAACATCGTGCGAATGGCACGGATATCCCGCTTGCCTCGTTGTACCGGAATACAACGAAACGCCCGAAACACCCAACGAATGTGCGACTTGGCATAGATCTCTTTTGCCATCAAAAATCGAATAGGACGTCCTGCGGTGGCCAATAAAACCAATGGATCCCCCATTGACGTATGGTCACAGACAATCAAGGCCGGTCCGTCTACGGGAACCGGGAATGGCTTCACCACCACACCATACATAAGCCGACAGACCCAGGAGTTTAATCGATGCAAGGAAGAATAGACGAAGCCTGGCTGGGTCGCTGGAACGCTCAACGATGAAGAGGAAAAAGGCGGATGAGTCGGTATTGAATGATGTCCCTCAAGGCCTTTACTTTTGACAATAGGCACAAGAGACCTGAGAGAAGCCTGACAGAAAATAACTTAGGTGGTGGCTTTTTTAGCGTGAGATGGACTTTTCGTGGAGTCGGAGGCATTCGCGGCTTCAGCAGATAATTCAGACTCCTCAGATGATTCGGCCTCTGTGTCGTCTTCGCCTTCTTCTTCCGGCTCTTCAAACCAATTGACGAGCATGTCGTCCCACCAGACCGCATCGACTTCTGAACCGGGATCTTCTCCAAATCCAGCCACCTGGTCTTTGGTAAAATTTGGATCAATAACTGTTGGCTTAAACAAGGCCCGGTCAATCACTTCCTTGGTGGCAAAGCCTCCCACAATCCAAGAAGGTGGATCCGCCCGGCGGGATTTGTACATTTGCAGCCCGACCTTCAGATAGAGAAACGCCTTGCGTTGATCTTCGTCCTTCAACCCTGATGGGGGCAAGCTTAAGGTCTTTTCAATCTTTTTTCTCCATTCCCGGTCATTGTACCGGGAGGTGATCAACTGGAGAACTTTTGCTCCATCCTCTTTTTCCAGTGGCATCCTGACTCCTTATGGGCCTGCGGCCGCGTTCTAACTTTATAAACAGATACGTAATCGAGAGACTCTTGAATGAGTTTTTTAAGTATTCCTCTAATGACCGGCAACCATCATTTTTCGAATTTTGACGGTGGGACTGGCCAACCGGCCACGAAATTCTAAATCATTCCCGACCATTTCAATATCCTTGAAGATCTGTTGTAAATTCCCGGCAATGGTGACCTCCTCCACAGGATGGATCAATTCTCCATTTTCAACCCAAAATCCGACCGCTCCCCTTGAATAGTCTCCAGTGACAAGGTTGACGCCAAAACCAATCAGATCGGTGACAAATAACCCTCGCTTCATAGACTTGAGAATCTCCTCGGGGGAATAGGAGCCTGGCGAGAGATATAAATTTGTGGCGCCCACTGTTGGATTTTCTCCCACGGATCGTGACGCATTGCCCGTGGATGCCATCCCCAATTTCCGGCCTGAATACGTATCTAACATGTAACTCGTCAACACACCTTTATCGACCACCAGGGTTTTTCTCGTGGGTAAGCCTTCACCATCAAAGGGTCGAGACCCCAACCCTCCGGCTAACCGACCATCATCGATCACGGTCACCAAATCTGAAGCAATGGACTTTCCGAGTTGTCCCAAAAGAAACGAGGCCCCCTTATAGAGGGAGTACCCGGATACCGCCGAGGAAATATGTCCAAGGAGACCTTTGGCCGTTTCCGGATCGAAGATCACGGGAACTTCCTGTGTCGTAATGGCTCGACTGCCTAGCCGCCTTACCGTTCGGCGGGCCGCCTCCTGTCCGACCTTTTCCGGGCTATCTAATTCATGAAACTTACGTTTCACGGAATACCAATAGTCCCGCTGCATACCGCCATTCTGGCTGTCCAACGCGATGGGCGACACAGAGAGTGAGTAGGAGGAACTGGCGTAGGATCCAATGAACCCATGGGAATTCGCCAACAAAACCGATCCATAGCCAGCCGAACACTCAGCCCCTTCAGAATTGGTGATACGGGGATCAGCGGAAAACGCGGATTGTTCGGTTCGCTTGGCCAGGTCTATTTCCTCATCAACCGTTAATTGCCGATCATCTTTCATATCCATGTCGGGAATATCGACCACCATGTGATCCGGCGCCGGCAGTCCTGACGTTTCATCTTCAACCACAGCCCTGGCCAGACTACAGGTATCACTGACTAAACGATCCAACGAGGCTTTGGAAAAATCCGAGGTAGAAGAACTGGCTGAACGTTTGCCAAAAAACACCCGAATCCCCAAGACCTTCTCACGGGCTTTGGACAGCCGGTCCACTTCTGACATCCGCACCTGCACCGAGACCGAATCCCCTTCAGCCACAAGAAGATCCGCTTCTGTCGCCCCTAAGGCCTTGGCTCGCTTGAGAACCGTGGCCGCCAATTCCGGGAAACGGTCACCATGTGTGGTGGGCAGATTTGACATTATGAAATGGGAAGAAACAAAACGGAAGGGTTATCCATCAGCCCATCGCCGTGCCACCGACGATCATTTCATCGATTTTAATGGTAGGAAGTCCCACGCCGACCGGAACCGATTGTCCATCTTTTCCGCAGGTGCCGATTCCTTCATCTAATTTCATATCATGTCCGACCATCGAAACTTTCTTGAGCACATCAGGACCGTTCCCAATCAACGTCGCGCCTTTGACCGGTTTGGTCACCTTCCCATCTTCGATCAGATAAGCTTCGCTGGCTGAAAAGACGAATTTTCCACTGGTGATATCAACCTGTCCTCCCCCAAACGACACGGCATACAACCCGTTTTTCACCGACCGGATGATATCCTGCGGATCGGATTCTCCCGCTAGCATGAAGGTATTGGTCATACGTGGAAGAATAATACTCCTGAAATCTTCCCGTCTTCCATTCCCTGTTAACGGGATGCCCATCAAGCGGGCATTGAGCCGGTCAGTGATATAGCCGCGCAAAATACCTTTTTCAATGAGCATGGTTCGGGACGTCGGGGTCCCCTCATCATCGATGTTCATAGAACCGCGCCGAAATGGGAGCGTGCCATCATCCACGATGGTGCATAATTCGGATGCGACGGATTTCCCGACTAAGTCACTAAAGGCTGATGTTTTGCGACGATTAAAATCTGCTTCCAACCCGTGCCCGATCGCTTCGTGAAGCAAAATGCCCGGCCATCCCCCACCTAAGACAACGGGCATGGTGCCAGCCGGAGCGTCAACCGCGCCTAGATTGAGAATCGCCTGGCGTGCTGCTTCTCGCGCAAACTCCATCGCACGGTTCTGCTCCAGGTAGAAGGCAAATCCGACCCGTCCCCCTCCTCCAAATGACCCAACCTGGCGGTTCCCTCCATCTTCAGCAATACAGGTAATCTGAAGACGAGAGAGAGGCTGCATATCCCCCACAAGCTGCCCTTGGGAGTTGATGACTAAAAATATTTTCTGTTCCGTGTTAAAAGACGCCATGACCTTGGTAATTCGCGGATCATAACGCCTGGCTTCCACGTCAATTTTATTCAGTAAGTCAACCCGGGCTTCGGTTGTAATATCCGTGAGCGGCTGAGACAACGGGTAGAGATTCTGTGTGGGCTGAGAACGATGAGTAACGGCTATGGGGTTGTTCCCTTGAGGAGAATCGGCAATATATCGTGCCGTATCAGCGGCAATTTCCAGGTCTCGCACAGACAGATCATCTGAATACGCAAACCCGGTTCGTTCACCAGCCACCGCTCGAACACCTGCCCCCTGGGAAATACTTTTGACCGCGCGCTTGACCAGGCTTTCCTCCATAGAAACGGAATCGGTCACGCAGGACTCGACATACATGTCCACGTAATCCACATCCCGAGCAGTGGCCTTATTTAAGGCCTGGAGGACATCTTTTTCTTGGAGGGCAAAATCTGAAAGGCTGGGTACCATAGACATTAATTACAACAAATTACGTATCAAAGAAATAAAAATGAAGTATAGCCCATCTCCCAGGTGGGCGCAATTTCCGGTGAAGGGTAGGCCGGCAATTTGACAAGAATCGGTTTCATTATTAGACTGAAATTGTTGTGAAATTTTGCTAGTTCCTAAAATCTTTCAGCAGAATCGCAACGCGGCTCTCACCCTCACAATCGGTTTCAGCACAATTCAATGGATGAATTTCACGCGGTGGACGCAAGGCAAGTTGCTGAAGGCGAATTGCTGGATCAACTTGACCTCACATCCCTTCCCCGACATATTGCGATCATCATGGATGGCAATGGCCGATGGGCTGCTCAACGAGGGTTGCCTCGAATTGCCGGTCACAAAGAAGGGCTTCGCGCGCTTCAGGATGTTCTGGAAATCGGGCATGAACTTACGATTCCCTATATCACCATTTATGCATTTTCCCAGGAAAATTGGAAACGTCCTCATTCTGAGATTCGACTCCTCATGGGGTTGCTTGAGCAGTACCTCAATCAGGAACGCCAACGGTTTCAAGAGCGACAGGTACGATTCCTGCCGATTGGACGACTTGAACAACTACCGTCTTCCGTCCGGTCTCTGGCCTTAGAGGTGGCAGAAGAAACCCGCCATTTGACTCAGCGAACGCTGGCAGTCGCACTCAGCTATGGGGGACGAACCGAAATTGTCGATGCCGCTCGAAAAATTGCGATCGAGGTTCAGATGGGGTCGCTCACGCCAGACCAGATTGATGAGTCCTTGTTTGAGCAATACCTCAGCACATGGGGTCTCCCTGATCCCGATTTGCTCATCCGCACCTCCGGAGAAGCGCGAATCAGCAACTTCCTTCCCTGGCAAATTGCCTACACGGAACTCTATTTCACCAAAACCCTGTGGCCTGATTTTCGTCGCGCTGAGACTCTTCTCGCCTTACTCGATTATCAAAAACGGGAGCGGCGTTTTGGCCGAATCACTCAACCCGTTTCGCCATAAAACGGTCTGTGGCCATCCCGCATACCTGGTATCCTACTTCTTGTTCATGTGACCCACTGCCAATTGTACTCCCCTAAACAATGGATCCCCGTCGACTCTACTCAGCCATCGTATTTATTCCTTTGCTCTATGGGGGAATACGCTATTCTCCACCCTGGCTGCTCTCCATCCTGATTGGGAGCGCTTCCCTCCTTGCTTTGTGGGAATTTCTCACGCTCTACTTTGGACGGACCGGCAGCCTTGCTACCAAGGTGACCTCCTGTCTTGGTGCTGTCATGCTCCTTGTCGCGATGTATACCGGTTACTCCAAGGCCTTGAACCCTTGGCTCTTGGGAATCGTTGGGGTCATTTTGACAGGATTTTTTATATCTCCGACCACCATGAGGCAACGTCTCCCCTTATGGGTGGCCTATCCCTTTGGGATCCTCTATGTCGTGGTTCTGCTCGGACATTTCATACTCCTCCGACAACTCCCCGATGGAATCGCCTTAATCTTTTTTGTCTTAGCCATCACTTGGTTGGCTGATACCGGTGGATTTGTCGTAGGTTTATCTCTTGGACGCCATGCCCTGGCGCCAACCCTGAGTCCTAAAAAAACGATTGAAGGCTTGTTCGGAGGAGTTCTCTTTTCCGTGCTGGGAGCCCTCATCAGCCACTTTTGGTTTGTCCCTTTTTTCTCCTTGTGGGAATGCGCTATTCTCGGCATGGGCATGGCCTTAATCGGAACCCTTGGTGATCTTGCAGAATCCGCGATCAAACGTAGCGTGAGTATCAAGGACTCAGGCACAATCATTCCAGGACATGGGGGAGTGTTAGATCGTGTGGACAGTCTGCTCTTTACCGGCCCGATGATTTACTACTATGTCTTATTCACGGGATCACACTCATAACCAGACCGTACGCAACCATAGGGAGAGAATCTGGTGAAACACATCGTCATTTTAGGATCTACCGGATCGATTGGGAACAGTACCTTAGATGTGATCTCCAGATTCCCTGAAGAATTTCAAGTCGTCGGCCTGGCGGCCGGATCAAATGATCAGGCCCTTGAGGAACAAATCCGCCTCTTCAAGCCCGAAGTGGCTGCGCTTTTCTGCCAGGATGCCGCCAACCGATTACGAGCACGGATGGGACGGACGTCCACTGAAATTCTGGACGGGGAAGAGGGGCTCTGCGCCGTCGCCAGTGCATCGAAGGGTGATTTAGTGATTTCTGCTATCGTCGGGGGAGCAGGGCTCAAACCAACATTGACAGCCATTCAAGCAGGCCGGCAGGTTGCCCTCGCCAACAAAGAGCCAATGGTGATGGCAGGTCGATTAATGCAACTGGAAGCCCACAAACATGGCGTGACAATTTTCCCCATTGATAGCGAACATAGCGCTATTTTTCAATCGATGGAAGGCCACCGGAAGGTCGATATTCGCCGGATCGTGCTCACGGCTTCCGGCGGGCCATTTTGGGATTGGCCCATCAATGACCTCGAACACGTGACCCCCGAGCAGGCGATGCAACATCCCAATTGGAAAATGGGTGCTAAAATCACCACCGACTCCGCCACCTTGATGAATAAAGGTCTAGAAGTGATTGAAGCCCGATGGCTCTTTGATATCCCTCAGGATCAAATCGATGTCGTCATTCACCGGGAAAGTATTATCCATTCTTTGGTAGAATATTGTGATGGGTCAGTCATTGCGCAATTAGGCCACCCGGACATGCGAACACCAATTTCCTATGCTCTCAAGTACCCGGAACGCATTCCCTTGAATCCTCCACTCCTGGATCTAGGGAAAATTGGAAAATTCACATTTTATCCCACTGATTCGAAAAAATTTCCGTGTCTTCAGTTAGCTTTCGACGCACTGGGAGGAGCGGACGGGCTTCCAGCCACCTTAAACGCCGCAAATGAAATCGCCGTCGATGCCTTCCTCAAGGAGCAGATTGCCTTTTTGGATATACCCAGAGTGATTCAGGAAACGATGAATGCCTATAGCGCGACTCCCGTCACATCCATTGACGATACCTTAGAGATAGACCAATGGGCTCGACGAACAGCCACAGAAATGATGAAAGCCTGCTCCTCTTCACCTATATAAATATGAACCCGCGATGACACATCCATGAATAACCTCCTGTCGTTTTCTCCCGATTCCATTTTCCTATTTGGGCAAAAATTATGGTGGTTCCTGGTCGTACTGGGAGTCCTTGTGACCTTTCACGAATACGGCCATTATCTGGCCGCTCGCTGGGTGGGAGTGAAGGTCCTCAAATTCTCTATTGGTTTTGGACCAAAACTGATTGGTCGCAAGATTGGAGATACAGAATATCTCCTGGCAGCCATTCCTCTTGGGGGATATGTCAAATTATATGGAGAAGAAGCGTCAGAGGCTGCTTCAGCTGCCGAGCAACGTGAATCCTTTATTCACCAGTCGCTTCCCCACAAAACGTTGATTGTGGCGGCTGGCCCCGGCTTCAACTTTATCCTCAGCTACCTGATCTTTACGGGAATGCTGGCCTTAGGGTCACCGCTGTTTGTTCCCAGCATCGACAACATCACACCGGTCATTGAAGCTATTATCCCGGACTCTCCGGCTGAAACTGCCGGATTACACATCGGCGATCGCGTGATCCGGGCCAATGAAGAAGATATCTCGACCCTGGGTGAACTCTACCAACAGGTGGGCAAGGCCCATGGGCGTCCCGTCACATTGGACGTTATCCGGGGAAATAGCGTGAAAACGCTGATCATCACTCCAACCGTTCAAATGGTGCCGGACCGCCCGGACGAACCCCAATACACCTTAGGCATTGAGGATCATGCTCCGCTAGTCGGAGGAGTCATGCCCGACACGCCTGCCATGGCTGCGGGTCTTCAACAGGATGACCGAATTATCCAAATTAATGAAACGCCGATTGTCACCTGGTCACAGATGACCGAGATCGTTCGCAATCACCCTGGAACCCCTCTAGAGGTACAGGTCGAACGCGGAGGCCAGACGGTGTCACTTCGCATCACCCCTGAAGGCCAAACCAGCACCTCTCCAGATGGAGGAGAAACCAAGTCTGTTGGCCGCATTGGGATCAAACTTGCCGGCGCAGGTACGGTGCTCAAGAGTACGTCTCTCTTCCTCGCACCTTGGGATGGCCTCAAGGCGACTTGGAAATGGTGTGAATTAACCGTTATTGGCCTCTATAAGCTTTTGACCGGAGAAATTTCGTCGAAACACCTGGGCGGCCCCTTAATGATTGCCACCGTGTCCGGCGAGCAAGCCCAACAGGGCATGGCCAGCGTCGTGTGGCTTATTGCGATTTTAAGTATTAATTTGGGAATTTTAAATTTGTTACCCATTCCCATTCTGGATGGAGGCCATCTATTCTTTTTTGCCTGCGAAGCTATTTTAGGTCGCCCTTTAGGAGATCGGTCCAGAGAAATGGCCCAACAAATTGGCCTGGTATTGCTGGTCTTCCTGATGGCCTATGCGACTTGGAATGACATTAGTCGCCTTCTGCAATAATTCCACCCTGTTGAACGTCTACTGCCTTGCAAGCCCGGTGAATGTGCTCTGCGACCTTTTTTATCCTCAACCATATAAGCAGGTGTCTTCATGCGTGTATCACAATCATTAATCCCAACGATGCGACAAGATCCAGGGGAAGCCGAGGTGGTTAGTCACCGGCTCATGCTTCGCGCTGGAATGATCCGAAAAGTCGCAGCCGGTATTTATTCCTACCTTCCGCTTGGATTGCGGGTCATTCGGAAAATCGAGACCATTGTTCGGGAAGAAATGAACCGAACCGGAGCCCAAGAACTGTTACTTCCGATTCTTTCTTCGGCCGAGCTGTGGAAAGAAACAGATCGCTGGGATTTCTACGGGAAGGAACTGTTCCGATTACACGACCGTCACGATCGAGACTTTTGCCTGGGCCCCACTCACGAAGAAGTCGTCACTGATTTATTTCGTCGAGAGGTCAGTTCCTATCGTCAATTGCCCGTCACCCTTTATCAAATCCAAACAAAGTTTCGCGATGAAATTCGGCCACGGTTTGGCATCATGCGAGGGCGTGAATTCATCATGAAAGATGCGTATAGCTTTGATCAGGATGCGGAAGGAGCCAAACGTACCTACCAAGGCATGTACGACGCCTATTGCCGTATTTTTTCTCGCATGGGCCTCGAATTTCGTCCGGTGGAGGCCGACACCGGGTTGATCGGTGGCATCTCTTCTCACGAATTCATGGTCCTGGCCAATACCGGAGAGGAACTCATCGTTTTTGATCCGGATACGCAATATGCAGCCAATGTCGAGCGGGCCGAGATTGCTCCACCCGCCATCGGGAAGCGTGACGCCCCACTACCGTCAGAAAAGGTGTCCACACCCAATGCCAAATCAGTTGAAGAGGTATGTGCCTTACTCAACGTACCCTCTTCCCGCCTGGTGAAAACCCTCCTGTATCAGACTGGCACAGATGAGATAACCGCCGTCCTGATTCGAGGGGACCATCAAGCGAACGAAATCAAAATTCAACGACACCTTGGTATTCATGAATTATCCCTGGCGACTCCGGAAATGGTCTCCCGCTTCACCACAGCCCCAATCGGCTTTGTCGGACCGATCGGTCTTCAGAACGTTCGAATTCTGGCTGACCATGCCGTGGCTGTTTTGAGCAACTTCATTGTCGGTGGGAACGAACCTGACGTCCACCTCATCAATGCCAACATCGATCGGGATTTTGCCATTGAGAGCATAGGAGATTTTCGACAGGCCCAGGCCGGTGATCCTTCCCCGCGGGGAGGCAGCCCGCTACAAACGGCAAGAGGCATCGAAGTGGGGCATATCTTTATGCTAGGGACAAAATATAGTGAAAAAATGGGCGCAACCTACCTTGATGCTCAGGGTCAAACGCTCCCCGCTATCATGGGGTGCTATGGTATTGGTGTCAGCAGAGCAGCGGCAGCAGCCATTGAACAAAACCATGACGACAAAGGTATTTGTTGGCCCATGCCCATTGCCCCCTTTCATGTCCACATCCTTTCGGTTACGGCATCAGAACAGGTACGGCAGGCTTCCGATCAGCTCTATCAGGACCTTTCCAAAAACGGGATTGAGGTGTTACTTGACGACCGCGAGGAACGAGGTGGAGTCAAGTTTAACGATGCAGATTTATTAGGCATTCCTTTCCATGTTGTTATTGGAGATAAGGGATTGGCACAGAACACCATTGAAATTAAGGACCGGAAAACAGGGGAAAAACACCACATTCCCCGCGAGGAAGCATGTGAGTGGATAACTGCCACAGTCAAAACAAAAATCGAATTTCAGGCATGATAAAGTAAGGAAAACAGATCAAATGCCGGCTGGTTAACGATGTCCTTCCACACATGATATAATTTTTTGAAGCCATAACATTCTTTTCTGATGACCAATTGACGACGAGATATCAATTCAGAGCATGCTGAGATTGGGAAGCCCTTATTTTCATTGACAAAACATCTCATTGAATGCTACTTTTCAAGGTTTGATTTTCAAGTGAAATCCACACTTTGTATATGACTGGCATATCGTATGTTAAACCAGATGAACGTCAGGGGTCTTTTATTTGACCCCTATAACAACGCCTATATTGTCATCCTGAGGGATGAACAGAATTCGGACATGCTCCCTATTTGGGTTGGTAAGGCCGAAGCCAGCGCCATTAGTTTTGCCTTAGAACGGATAGCTCCTCCCAGGCCAATGACCCATGATCTCATGAAAACGGTGCTTGATAATATGGATGCCAAAGTTATCAGTACGGTCATTACGGATCTGAAAGACAATACGTATTTTGCTAAAATACATCTTCTCTTTGGAGATTCAGAATTCACCGTTGACTCGCGGCCAAGTGACGCAATTGCCGTGGCCCTTCGCACGGATGCCCCCATTTTTGCTTCTGGAGAAGTGCTCCATAAACAAAATTCAGAAGAGTTGGAACGATGGCTGGAAAACCTCAAGCCTGAGGATTTTGGCAAATCAGATGTCTAGCTGATGTTCATGTGGCCATCTGAAATATTGACGATTAAGAGTGAGTGTGCGGGTGATGACTGAAATAAACACATTAATTCCGTTAAAGGTCCATGGGGTACTGGTCGATCCGAATACCGATACCCAAATCGTGGTCTTACGGGATGAAAAAAACTCAGAGGTTCTTCCCATATGGGTCGGAACCGCCGAAGGAACATCCATTCGGTTGGCCTTGGAGAACGTCATCCCACCACGCCCCATGAGCCATGACCTTATTTGCAGCTTTGCCTCCCACCTTGGCTTTACCCTCAACAAAGTGGTGATCACGGAAGTAAAAAATAATACGTATTTTTCAACGCTATTTTTATCCAAAGATGACTTGGAAAAATCGATCGACTCAAGGCCGAGTGATGCAATTGCCTTGGCTCTCCGATGTCAATGTCCAATCTACGTCACCCCTGAAGTACTGGAACGTCGCGGGGGAGAAGATTTGGACACCTGGCTTTCCAAACTCGATCAAAAGGGATTAGAACAGACTGATATCTAGGCATATAATCAAGTAGAGGAAAGGAAATAAGACACTCATGCGATCCTATCAAGCTAAACCACTAGAAGTTGAACGACAATGGTTTTTAGTCGATGCTAAAGGGAAAACCGTTGGACGCTTGGCCGCGAAGGTTGCCTCGATCCTTCGTGGAAAACATAAACCAACGTTCACCCCGAATGTCGATACAGGAGATCATGTCGTCATCATCAATTCCAGCGAAATTCAATTCACCAGCGATAAATTTCGGACAAAGGTCTATTATCACCACACAGGGTATCCTGGAGGCATTAAAGCCATTACCGCCGAGCATCTTCATGCAAAGAAACCAACTGAAGTGCTCTCCAAAGCCATTCGTGGGATGCTTCCAAAATGTACGTTAGGAAAGCAAATGGCCAGAAAACTCAAAATTTACCCTGGTGCCGAGCATCTGCATCGAGCGCAAAGCCCAACGCCTCTTAACCTCTAAAGTCATCAGTTACCATTCCAACGAAAAAAGGAGATCTATTCTCACATGGTCGATACAGTTCAATACGCAACCGGAAAAAAGAAAAATGCGATTGCCCGAGCGTGGGTAGAACCAGGACAAGGCGACATTCTAGTCAATGCACGATCAGTCGATTCATATTTCCCACGATTGACGCACCAAATCCAAATACAAACACCATTCGAGGTCACCAAAACCAGCGGGCAATTCAATGTCAAAGCCACGTTGACCGGTGGAGGCGTTTCAGGTCAGGCAGGAGCCCTTCGCCATGCCATTGCAAAGGCCTTAGCTCTATATAATCCTTCCTTACGGGATCCTTTGAAAAAAAATGGATTGCTTACCAGAGATAGCAGGGTGAAAGAGCGGAAAAAATACGGACAAAAAGGCGCCAGGGCCAGGTTCCAATACTCCAAACGATAATTGGCCGGTTCATCCACGTAGGATTAGAGGGGGAGGCCATCAAGCCTCCCCCTTTTTTAATTCGACAATTTCTGATGCCCTTGTCCACTTCATCCTAACTTTTCACAAACAGTCAATTGGCACAGAGAAAAATGGTTTCCTTATTGGTATCGCACTCAAAATTTATTCCCATCAACCAATGTACTTAAACGGCCATGGATAAAAAAATACGCGTCGCAGTGATCGGAGCCAGTGGCTATACAGGTGGTGAATTACTTCGACTACTCACCATGCACCCCCAGGTCACACTGACCCGCGTGGTGGCATCAGAAAAATCTGAGGGCCTCGCTGTCGCTTCGCTGCTTCCTCATCTTACGAAGATTTATGACTGTTCATTGTCATCGTTAAATACCGAATCGATCGCCAAGGAAGTCGATGTGGTGTTTCTCGCCCTTCCCCATACGCAATCCCTGCAGCCAGTAGCCGACTTTCTCTCCCAGGGGAAACATGTTATTGACTTGAGTGCCGATTATCGGCTTCAAGACCCGATGGTATATGAGCAATGGTATCAAACCGCCCACACATATCCTGACTTGCTCAAAAACGCGGTGTATGGGCTACCAGAACTCAACCGCGCGGCTATCGCCAAGACCCATCTTGTTGCCGTCGCGGGGTGTTATCCCACCGTCGCCATTTTGCAGCTCGCACCTTTTGTGGCTCAAGACCTCATTGAGCAAAACTCAATTATCATTGACGCAAAGTCTGGAATTTCAGGAGCCGGTCGCACACCTGCACTGGGAACTCATTTCCCTGAATCCCATGAAGCCATTCATGCCTATAAAATCGGCAAACACCGTCATGTGCCTGAAATCGAACAGGAGTTGGCACGTCTGGCTCCTGCTCCCTCCTCCAAAACAACTTCCTCCAATCCATCCATAATTTTTACGCCTCACCTCATACCCATTAATCGAGGCATTTTGAGTACGGCCTATGCCAAATTGAAGCCTGGCATTGATCAGTCTCATTTGGATGCCGCCTATAAAAGTCGGTATCAAGACGAATATTTCATTCGACTCTTTCCCAGTTCCGAGGGAGTCAATCCGAAAAATCTGCGAGGATCGAATTTTTGTGACCTTAGTTGCACCTATGACCCTCGAACGGGGTATCTCGTCACCACAGGATCACTGGACAATCTGGTAAAAGGCGCAGCCGGCCAAGCGATTCAATGCATGAATCTTATGGTGGGACTTCCCGAAACACTCGGATTGACTGCGCCAGGCCTCTTTCCCTAAACCTTTTTCCACCGGTTTCTCCTGACGAGAAGGGGATGTTTCCATGTCTAAACGCGTAAAAGGTGGGATCACTGCCCCACAAGGATTCGTAGCAGCAGGCATTCATTCAGGCATTAAAAAAACCAAACAGCTTGATCTAACTATGATCGTGTCAGAGAAGCCTGGACCTATCGCCGGAGTGTTCACCTCCAACAAACTCCCTGCCGCTCCGGTGATTCTCGACCGGCTCCATCTCAAGAGAGGCACGGGTCAAGCGTTCATCATTAATAGTGGCAACGCCAACGCATTTACCGGACCGGAAGGATTGGCACATGCAAGGGAAATGGGTCGGAGAGTTGCCGATCAGCTGACCATTCCCCTTCATGATGTGTTTGTGGGATCCACTGGTGTCATTGGCGTTCCCCTGCCCATGCCAGCAATCCGAGCCGGTATTCCCATTTTATTTTCACGTCTACGCAAGGCTGGTCACCGGGAAGCTGCCAAGGCCATCATGACGACAGATACCTATCCTAAAGAAATTGCGGTTCAAGATCGAATTGGCGGAAAAATGGTGACAATAGGCGGAATCGCCAAAGGTTCCGGAATGATCCACCCTGACATGGCGACCATGTTGGCCTATGTCACGACAGATGCAGCCATTGATCAAAAAACGCTTCAAACAACTTTTAGCGCCGTCATCAACCAAACATTTAACTGTATTTCTGTTGACGGGGAAACCAGCACCAATGACACGGCATTATGTCTGGCCAATGGGAAAGCAGGAAATGTAGCCATCAAAACCGGAACGACGGCACATGGCAAATTTGAAGCACTCTTATTTCAAGTCTGTCACCATCTGGCCATGGAAATTGTTCGGGATGGCGAAGGTGCCACCAAAATCATTGAATTTCAGATAACCCAGGCTTCCAGTGACCGGGCCGCGAAACAATTTGCCAATACGCTTGCCACCTCCCCTTTAGTCAAAACCGCTATCTTTGGTACGGATCCAAACTGGGGGAGAATTGTGGCCGCATTGGGGCGGGCCGGCGCCCCTGTCAAAGCGGAGAAACTCCTTATCGAATTTAATGAAATTCCCATCGTCAAAAATGGGAAAGGGCTGGGGCCTCAGGTCGAACGACGGATTAAACAGGAGATGAAGAAGCCTTTCCTCACGATCTTCATTTCCCTCGGAATGGGAAAGGGATCTTCCAAAATTTGGACCACGGATTTGACCTACGATTACGTGAAAATCAACGCATCCTATCGGTCGTAAATTTCATCCAGCAATCAATCTGAAAATTGGGAATAGCCCATTGCCGAGGGATGATTATTTTTTTATGTGGTGGCGGGAAATTAAATCATGCAGGGTCGGGCGACTCACACCAAGAATAGTCGCAGCCTTCGTTATATTTCCACCGGTCTTGGCCAGAGTTTGCTCAATCACTCGTTTTTCCACCGTGTCTCTGGCGACCTTCAAGGTGAGTCCATCTTGACTCTCATCGGGATCGGCTAAATCTAAATCTTCCGGGGCAATTCTTGGATTGTCGGTTAGCGTCACGGCCCGGCGAATCCGATTTTCTAATTCTCGAATGTTGCCCGGCCAATGATATTGTTCGAGCGACATCAAGGCTTCCCTCGTAAATCCTGAAATCTTCTTTTTGGCCTCTTCTGTATAACGCTGAAGCAACGATTTGCCCAACATCACGATATCGCCACCACGATCGCGTAAGGGAGGAGCCGTAATGGTTACGGTATTCAATCGATAATACAGATCTTCCCGAAATCGGCCATCTTTCATGGCCAGCTGAAGATCCATATTGGTGGCCGCTAAAACTCTCGTGTCAACTGGAATTTCCACACGTCCGCCTACCCGCTCGATGCTTCGTTCCTGTAAGACCCGAAGCAGCTTGACCTGTAATGCAGGAGAAATCTCACCAATCTCATCGAGAAAAAGCGTCCCACCCTGAGCCGACTCAATTCGACCAGGACGCTGGAGATGGGCTCCGGTAAACGCACCTTTCTCATGCCCAAACAACTCACTTTCTAGCAACGTTTCGGGAATCGCCCCACAATTAATCGCGATAAACGGGCCATCCTTTCTGTGACTTTGCTGATGAATCGCACGAGCCACTAACTCCTTTCCTGTCCCGCTTTCCCCAACTATGAGAATTGAAATATCCGACCCGGCCACACGCCGAATGGTATCAAACACTTTGACCATGACCGGACTGTTTCCGATAATTTCAGGAAATCCTCGTTTCGCCTCACGGTCCAGAAGCTTTTGGTTTTCTTTTTCCAGGCCGGCCAAATACCCGGCCCGCTGAAGAACGACTTTTAATACCTCCAAGTCTACCGGCTTTTCCATGAAATCATATGCGCCCAATTGAATAGCCTTGAGCGCATTTGCTCGGTCCTGATTTCCAGTGATGACGACCACCTTCACCAAAGGATTCACCGCAAGCAATTGTTCTAATGCAGACAATCCTTCCGTCACCCCACCGGCATCAGGAGGCAAGCCTAAATCTAAGGTCACCAGTGAGATCTTTTCCCGCTGAAGAATATCGACCGCTGCAGCGCGATGATCTGCTTCATAGATTATATAGGAGGACTTTAACCCCCACTTCATCTGTTCAAGAATTTCTTGACGGTCATCAACGAGGAGAAGGGAAGGAAGACGTGAATGTTCAGCAAGAGGATCAGACTTCATGGTCACTCGTTTTTTCCTGAGTCATACTCTACCCCGGCTTTACCCACACCAGACATCACCGTACTTGCGTTATCGGCACTTTGTGCTGGAAATGTAACAATAACTGTCGTACCACGCCCTTCCTGGCTCTCAATATGAATCACGCCTTGATGGTCCTCTATAATTCGCTTACATTGAAACAGCCCGACACCCAATCCATTCTTTTTGGAGCTTTTGAATGGCTGAAAAATATTTTCAAGTTGGGTCACGGACATCCCGCCCCCCGTATCGACGAGTTCGACGATCACGTGTTTGCCATCATAGGCAGTGGATATATTAATCGTACCGGTCTGGCCGGTCGCCTGGCGCGCATTAAGGATGAGATTTAACACAACCTGTTTGAAGTCCTCTCTTCTGAGCTGAAGGACCGGAACCTCTAGCCCCGGAGAAAAATTCGGTTGGCACTCGGGGTCATGGACAGCCGCCAGAATGTCCTTAATCAACAGATTCACATCCACCGATTCCCTTACGACTACCTCACTTAGATTCGGATCTTTCGCCTGACGAGATAATTCCCCCATTAAATCGATAATTCGCTGAGACGTATTTTTAACTGTCTGCATTGCCGATGCCTGAAATTCCACATTACTCCCATATTGCGCAGCATTCTGAGCCACCAGAGATAAACTCGACGCCAAATTCTTTAAATCATGCAAATAAAATGCAGAGAACCGATGCACCGCTTCCCATTTGGCGGATGAACTGCGCTCCTCAACTAACTCAAATTGAATGAGGAGCATCGTCACATGGTGCGCAATGGCTCGCAGCAAATCAAAATCGTCTTGATCGTAGCCTCCATGAATCGTTTCCTGACTAAGCGTGCAAAACCCAAGCAGGTGACCTTGTCCAGTCACTAAAGGCACACACACATGGGCGTGAGTGATATCAAGAAATTCCTTCCACTCCTCAGCTGCCTGCTGACCTGCTTGTATCAACAACGGTTCCTGTTGGGCTTTCAATTGATGAATAAGAAGGTGGGTTTCAGGAATGGGAAGCGGATCCGAACCATTCGGCGCCCGATCGTTCTCCGTCAACGTTCTTCGACGCCGTTCTTTTCGTATTTGATGATACCGCCCATCAACATTAAAATATTTCCAAATTGTGACCCGAGAGGTTCCAAATGTTCGACTGAGCCATTCAAGATATCGATTCAAAATCTGCTGGACATCCGGACAGGCAGCAAACGTCTCAGTGACCTCTAACCATTTTTCCCGATAATCATATTTCGTCTTAAGGAAATGCCGAGAAACGACTTGCTGGAACTCAACACGAATACGCCGTGAAAGCATGCCCACAACCAATCCCATAAGGGCAAAAAACGTGAGAATCATACCCAGCGTTTCCTTGACCTCCCAATCAGTTTGTTGAACCACTGCGGCCACCATAGCGACAAGGACGAAATACCCGCTCACACACACTACGGCCAGGGAGGTGTATAACGCATGGTGACTGATTTGAATCTTCCGCATCATCTGCGGTCCTCGCCATCGCCTTAATCCTAATGCCATAACAACAAGAGAACTGAACGAGGCGATTCCCCCTGCCCACACATCGTCCTGTCGCCACTCCGAGACCATGACCACATGAAAGGCCTGCGCGATGGATATGCAGGCCAACCCTCCCAATCCCATCACCACGTACTTCAATCGATATCGCAGAGGATCGGGAAAAGAGTACAGGATCCGTTCCAACTGAAAAATTCCCACACTGGAGGCCAATATGATAAACCCCCAGATCATCAGTCCTTCCGGTCTTTTGAACACAATTTCCTTCTCAGGATTGATCTGCATGAATCCATCGGGAATACCCACGATCAGCATCGCTAAGAGAGCAGCTCCACACCCGATTATCTTCCACCATCCTCTGCCCAATGCCAAAGAATTCGCTGAAAATTCCTCCAACAATGAATAACCGACATAGCCGATCATAACCGGCAGAATTACCTCACCAATTAGAATAAGTTTCTTGGAGATAAGGAGATGGGCAGGAAACACTTCCTGAATTCCATTCAGTCCATGGATCCAAAGCATACCCCCCATCAGCAAGAGTAAAGGATAAAAATGGGCACCATCTTTTCGCTTCACCAATATGATTGTCGCCAAAAACAGGGAAACTCCTGCCGTGAGAATAGATGGGATAACCCACAAGCTCATACTGACCCTTTATGCCTATTGAGATTTAGAGACATCCACAAGTTCATTTCTGGTCACTACGAATAGACTCAACTTCTTCTTTAGTTCTGTTTGATGGATACATGGTGTATAACACCTGTTTTATTCACTCGGACGCACCTTGATTCATGGGAAAGTGACCCGACCAACTACACTGGCCATAGAGCACTTTTCATATCATGGCAAGGTTCTTTCTTCTGGCCAGGCTCATGGGGGTTCAGTCGCCAAACTACTAAAGCGCGGTTGAATAAATGAAGGAATGGCTCTCGACAGGTTTCTAAGACACCTCTAAAATGGAGAGAAAATTCAAGATGGAGCACCACCCTAGCCTGACTCCCAGGACATTAATCAGAATGAAACTGTAGTGGATTTTTTCGGAAGATGAGCAGGGAGACTGTAGGGTTCGGCCTCCCAAATCGACCGCACCTCTCGTCTCACAAAAAAGCTAGCGTTCGATTCTGAGGAATGGGAGTATTTTGGGCCTCTCCATCTAGGGACAAAGCCGTCCCGGATCAGCCAATGAATTTAGTCATGAAGTCTACGGGAACATGAGGCTATTCGATAAGAACGACGTGTCAAATTTGCTGGAAAGGCACATCCCAGGCCTCCAGAGGTTTCTCCAGCACATTCCTTCTGAGGCTCTCGAAGCAGGAACCAATGTGAGACTGCTTAACTGTTGTTTGTAGAGTGAAGCGCATCGGGCACCCCCGATCATAGGGCGAGGCATTTTCCTCTTGCCAGTTTTACCAAAATTACTGGAGACCTGGTTGCCCAATTGAAGAAGGCGCGTCATCCTGCCTATCGGAAGGATGCAGGCCATACTTTTTGAGCAGTTTATAAAAATCTGCCCGATAGCGCCCGGCAATTTGTGCCGCCTTGGAGATATTCCCTTGTGTGGCCTTGAGCAGGTCTTGGAGGTACTCTTTTTCAAACGCTTCCTTCGCATCAGTTAATGGCTGAAGACTACCTGGCTTGCTTTGTTCTTGCGGAGAAAGGGCGAGAAATTCTGCCGTAATAATATCCTGAGGGGACATGACAACCGCCCGTTCAATCATATTCTCAAGTTCTCGAACATTTCCAGGCCACGGATAGGTAATTAAGGCCTGCATGGCTTCCGGTGAAAATCCTTTGACGACTTTTCCATGATGCTCAATACTCCGCTTGAGAAAAAACTGAGCGAGAGAAGGAATGTCTTCCCGTCGCTGTCGAAGCGGGGGAATCCACAGGGGAACGACGTGAATCCGATAATACAGATCTTCTCGAAATCGTCCTTCCCGCACAGCTAATTCCAAATCCTTATTTGTGGCAGCCAGGATTCTCACATCCACCTTCATCGGCACTTGCCCTCCAACGGGCACCACCTCTCGATTTTGAATAGCCCGCAGGAGTTTTCCTTGCAATGACAGTGGCATTTCACCTATTTCATCCAAAAATAATGTCCCTTTATCGGCACTTTGGATTAAACCCCGCTTGTTTTGATGGGCTCCAGTAAAGGAACCCTTCATATGCCCGAACAACTCACTTTCGAACAAAGTTTCTGGAATAGCCGCACAATTGACGGCCATAAACGGTTTCGAAGCTCGAGGGCTATTACAATGAAGTACGCGTGCAATAACTTCTTTCCCGGTCCCAGTTTCTCCGGAAATACAGACGGTGGTATCGGTCTTCGCCACTTGAGCCACCTGCTTCAACACCGTATGCATTTCTGCACTCCGGGCCACAACATTTTCAAGCCCATATAATTCATTCACAAGAAGCTGTAGTCGATGAATCTCCTGACTCATCCGTTTGGTAGTGAGGGCTTTATCAATGCTCTCCAGTAACTCTTTGTCATCAAACGGTTTGGTCAAATACCCATACGCACCCTTTTTCATGGCTTCCACTGCATTAGGAATACAGCCATGCGCCGTTAAGATCAGGATTGGAAGATTCGTTTGATGCTGATGCAATTCTTCCATCAGATCCAAGCCATCAGCATCCGGCAATCGAAGATCCAGAATGGCAAAATCATAGGGATCTTCCTGTACGCGGCTCAACGCATCTCCCCCGGACCCACACGCGGTGACCACAAATCCCATGGAATGCAGTCGCATTTTCAGGAGGGTCAGTAAACTTGGGTCGTCATCCACAACAAGAATTCGTTCATCAGCCATCACAGTTCCTTTATTTTTTTCCTTCACTTTCATATGGTATTTCTTTCTCCTCAGCTCTTTCGAGTTTTGGGGTAGGGGCCATTTTTTCCGACGGGCGGGTCGGCGGGGCCTTCTCGCGTATTTCCTGATCAATACGCCGTAAGGCCTCTAATTGACTTGTTAGTTCTTGAACTTTTTTCTCGCTGGCCCTCAGTTCTTGCTGCACATCCTGGCGGAGCGTCTGTTCTTTTTTTAATTGTTCTGTTTGTTTGGAAAGATTGGAGGAGGCCTGACTTAAATCTTCGACAGCCTTTTCCCGACTCGTCAGTTCTTGCTTAAGGACATCAACCGAATCCGTTTCCAATTGACGACTTAATTCATCGACCAGTAATTCCTTATTCACAATTTCACGAACCAATCGTTTAGTAAATGCCTCTGAAGTGATCCCTCCTCCTCCTGGAGCATTCAACACATCCAGCAACCATAACCAAAATCGACTTTCACCCGCCAACGCGCTATTGGGGTTAGAGACCACCACTTTTCGAAAATGAAGCGCCGCTAACTCCCTATTTTCATATAACGCGGCGACTCCACGAAGAAAATGAACCGCACGGCATTCATCTTCATTTTTACAAGAACTCAGCTTTTTTTCCTGATCATCTGCAATCGCCCGAAAAAATGGAACATCTTCAGGGTCAGGAGTTAACACCGAGGAGACCGGCGAGGGGCTCCCTGAAACAGATTGGGCCATAGCAGAACGATTCCAATTGGTGTGAGTCCACCCTCCCCATTCAAGAAGATTCAGGATCATCACAGACCCCAAAAACACCCAGATCAACGACTCAACCTTTTTTCGTGTCAATGGACGTTCCCCGTATGTTTTCGTTTCGGAATGGTAAAATGCAATGCACTCCCGGTTCCCAGAATGCTCTCCGCCCAAATTTTTCCACCATGGGCTTCCACTACCCGTTTCGCCAAAGCCAGCCCAATCCCACTCCCCACATACACACGGCCTTCTTGGGTTTTCCCCTGGTAAAATCGTTCAAAAATATGAGGCAAATCGGCTTCGGGAATTCCTGGTCCCGTATCAGACACCGAAAATTGCAACCCTTCTCCGATACTATCCGGCCTTGATCGAATCAACACCGTCGTTCCTTCAGGACTAAATTTAATGGCATTGGATAGAAGGTTTTCCAACACCTGTTCCATCCTTGGCCCATCCAGATCATAGAACCTCACCTTGTTCTGAAACAAATCGAGGGTCAGATGAATATTTTTTCGCTCTGCGAGAAATTTCACTTTTTCTGTCGACCGAACTACCAAACGATTCAAGTCGGTGGGACTGAAATTATAGGAGACCATGTCGGCTTCCATACGGGATAAATCTAAGAGATTCCCGATTAAGTGATTGAGTCGTTGACTACTTTCAGAAATAATGGTGAGCGTTTCTCGTTGGTCCTTCGTCAGCGTTCCAGGAATTCCATCGAGCAGAAGCTGTGAGCCCTCACGAATAGATGTTAACGGCGTCCGTAACTCATGGGAAATATTTGCCAGGAATTCCGACTTCATCTCATCTAACTTTTGTAGTTTTTCGCCCATCCAATTTACCTGGCCAACCAGTTCGCGTAACTCCTGAGGAACAGACAGGGAAATCGTCCCTCCAAATTGACCTTGTCCAATTCGGCGGATTTGGGCTTTGACTCGTCGAAGAGGCCGCAAGATACTATAGCTGGCGATCCCGGCCAAGCCAAGACCTAGAACCAGCGCCATCACAAGGAGCTGTTTCGTAATTTCCTGGGCCTGTACCGAGCGAAGATGGGAATCCTTGAGAATCGCGCCGACACTGGCTTCCTGAGAGGTGATATAGGCTGTGATGGATTGGGTTATGGCAGTAATCAACGTATCCCGGTTTTGTTCATACCTGGCGATAGCCTGAGAAGAACGGTCGGCTTGTTCAACGCCAACACTCAAGAATAAGGTATGAAATTCTTCATGCAGTTCTTTGGTTTTCGCAAGTAATTCAAGCGTACTGCCAGGATTTTCCTGATCCTGAAGGGCTTTTAAGGTTTTGCGAAAATTCTCAGCCTCCTGAAGAAAATCTTTCAGAAGGGTGGTATCCCGAAGTACCAAATATTGCTTATCACTTTTTAATTGCGCATACAGACTGGTAATGAGTCGCTTAGCCGTTTCCACGGCTGGAAAATGGTGGGTTGCTAACTCAGCGCCTAATTCCGTTAATGCACGAAATTGATGGAGAATATACAAATTCACCCCAACCACTAACGCAAGGATTGTCAGGTACCCCAGGGTTAATCGCCAAAATATAGACAGGCGCGGCAACATTTTTTAAACACCCAAATTAATTAAGATCGTTTTAAAAGAAAATTTTCTGTGAACTCTAGCGTTGAGTAAAAAATTTCCCCAATCAACCCGCTTTTTCTTTCCCCTGCAAATTCAAAAATCTTCTTCTATCAGAATCACCAAAGAACTTTCACATAAATGCTAGTTACGTAGCAATGCTGAATTGTATTTCCTACATTATATTGAGTAAGCCTACAGCAGGATTACATTATTTCAGGGAATTTCTGCAAACCCACCAACCATTTTTTTCTTTATAAACAATCAAATATTAAGCCAACGTCCCTAATGGTCTCTATATTGCACATGCCACCGTAACTAACATAATTATTGGGAAGATCATTAAATTCCATTCAAGCCCACGTATTAAATTTTTCCTTAGGATCTGATGCAAAAGTTTGACGTTGGCATTTTTATTATTGTGCTAAAAACAATATCTATTCATTTCGTGTCTTTCTTCGTCTCCCCCCAAAATTTATCCATCTGCATTATTTTTCATCCTCCTCCCCCTGAATTGAAAACATCTTCCAGAATTTCTTAGGTAATACTTGGAAGTTTAGGTTCCATTGCTGGATTCAACGATTCGGCTTGCCTTTCTCCTCCTGGGAGAAACCCAAGCAGACGGAAAGCCATGATTTCTTCTCTCAGATTGAGATTACATTAGAGGGGGGAAGTTGCCAATAGACACGCACAGAGAAAAACCGTTCAAGAAAACTATTAATGAAATGCGAATAAGACTACCAAAAGCAGGAGATGAACAATGAAATTACAAACCACCATCCCCTTATTTAACGAAACTCTTTCCGCTAAAAATCCAAAGGCCGGGATGCCTCAACTTGCGGAAATCCCTCCGGGGTTTTTCAAAAACCTCATCCAGCTTTATACAAAATTAATCTTGGGCCAGACTTCTCACATATCCCCTAAAATATTCTCGTTTTACATTCTCTTGCTAGCATTGATGGCTGTGATACCTTGTGCCCCTGCTTTTTCAGCTGATGTTTCGGTGACCTGGAACAAAAACACCGAATCGGATTTAGCGGGATATAAAATTTACAAACGGACGCTACCATCTCAAGATTTTGGACAACCCATATTTTCAGGTATGCCCAGCAACCCAACCTCACCCTCAAGGACCGTTTCAGGGCTTAGTGGAGGCACAACCTATGGATTTATTGCGACCGCATTTGACACGGCCGGAAATGAAAGTGCCCCTTCCACAGAAAAACAGATTTCTGTACCTACAGGCACA
>CABVRQ010000056.1 GCA_902500695.1 uncultured Nitrospira sp.
CCAATGAACAGGGAGACTATTGGTTCAAAACCATTGTGCCCGGCTTTTACCCCATCGACCTGGAGGCCGGACTGTATCGCCCTTCCCACCTACACTTTCAACTGTTACCTCCAGGGCAGCCGAAACTCGTCACACAGCTCTATTTCCGGGGCGACCAAATCCCCAACAATGAACTGAACCAGAAATTACTCCCAATGGATGTGGTTATTCTGGATGCCGGGCTCACAACAATAGACCTGGAGAGGGTGATAGTGGACTATGCGCCGGACACATTGGGAGAAAGGTCGGATGGCTTGGTCGGTCATTACGACTTTATGGTTCCCAACTAGTAGGAAATCCAGTTTTTCTGAACACGCAATTTAGTGCAAGCCGGACTAGATCCGGTCGGGAAAGTTGGAAATAATCCCATCGACTCCCAGCTGCTTCATTCGGGCAATATCTTCAGGCTCATCAACCGTATAGACGAACACCTTAAAATCTTGCTCCTGAAACGCCTTTAGAAGCGAAGGCGTCACAGCATCCAACGCCACTCCCACATGGGTCGCTTGAGCGGCGGTGGCAAAGGCCGTGTAAGGTATAGGCACGTTTTCGATTAACGCCAAGGTGAAAGCGTCTCCTAACAACCTTCTCACCGGTAACAGTTCCTCATGAAAAAATGAGGCATACATCACTGTCCCCTGAAAGTCAGCCGCCTTCACCAAAGCGCAGACGTCAGCGGCGATACCCCTCACCTTTAGCTCAATCATCGCCCCTGTCCGTCCATTGAGACACGAGAGAGCTTCTTCAAGGAGCGGAATCCTTTCACCCCCTCCGGCATCCAATTCCCGCAGAAACCTTAGCGACAAATTCTCAATCCTTCCCTCCCCGTTTGTCGTCCGGTCGACTAAATCATCATGAAGGAGTACCAGGGCCCCATCTGCCGTTCGCCGGACATCAAATTCGACCATATCGACACCCAATGTGACCGCCATTTCCAGAGCAATAAGCGTATTCTCCGGCGCATGCCCCGCTGCACCCCGATGTCCGATCCGAAGAAGATTCCTTACCCGATTAGTTGACCTTGTCATATGTATGCAATTTCCTCTGGACTAGAATTCCGATAAGTAACAGTGGTCCCATTACGCATGAGTGAGGATGATGCCGAGTGCGACCAGAACGCCGGCTCCCATGGCCGCCAGACTGTAAGGACGTTCTTCCCGCTCGGCCAAGGGCAGAAGATGCGTGGCTCCCACATAGACAAATGCCCCGGCTGAAACCGCCAGCAGCGCACCCAGGAATGACTCATTGATCTGATGAATCATGGGGATTGCCAACAATGTCCCAATCGGTGTGGTGAGAGCCGCAGCCACAAAGGCCAATAGCCATGCCTTTTTCGGAGTGAACCCGCTGCGAAGTAACAGCACATAGGTGACGATCCCTTCCGGAAACTCATGCAAGACCATGCCGATACCCGCTAACGTTCCGGTTAAGACACTCACGCTAAACGTGATGGCATAGACTACGCCATCCAGCGTCGAATGCAGACCGATCCCGAGCAAAGGAATCAGTCCAATGGCGGTGTCGGGAGTACTATCGCAGACATAGGCATGAATGAATCGGTTGATTAGGTGAAAGGCCAGATAGCCTGCCAATAAATACAGTGGGGCCTGCTCGTTCATGTGGAAAGCGTGAGGAATGATATGGAGAAAGGCCACCGAGATCAGCACACCTGCCGCGAAACAGGAAAAATAGGTGGCATTGTGTTGTCCCCACGTTCCAAACCGACGAATGACATAGAGACCTGTGGTCGTGACACCGGCCGCAAGGAGACTGGCCAGGATGGCATATCCGTAGTGGGTGTTCATCAGGAAATCGTTTTATGTGTGGAAGGCTTGTAAAAAGATACCTGCCAATATTCTGCAGGCAAAACAAAATAAGGGGAGAATTCTAGTCCTAACACTCAAGAGAAACAATAATTATGAAAATCTCTTGCTTTAATTACAAAAACCTGTTCTATATTTGCCAGCCAATTCACCATAAACTCTATGCTATTCACGAACACAACAAACCCTGGAAGGCAATGTCATCCTGGCTAAAACGAATGATCTCGCTGATACCTGGGGCTTCTCAACCTAGGCACAGATTCTTCGCCGTGCCCGCCCTGAGCGAAGTTGAAGGGGGCTCAGAATAACAAACCGGTCAGGAGCTACTACAAGTACACATCGTTCGTCCACTCTTGGGAGTGGTGAAAACAAACTTTCACAATTCAATCCTGCAAGCGGAAGACTTGATGGCATTTCACGCAGGCGTGGATGGTCTGCTGGAGGTGAGGGAGAATCTGCTTGAGGTCTTTGGTCGGAATCACCGCGCCCATGGCTTCCGCTGCTTGATGATGCGCCATGGCTAGCTTATGGTATTCAGGCGGGAAGATGGCACCCTGCTCACGCTGCATGGCCACATGGTGTTTCGGGAAACCCAGCTCCTCATTGGTCAGGATTGCCGCCTTGGCAAAGTCTTCTTGGGACAGGGCCGCGACAATAGCATCAATGGCTTCAAGGTGCTCCCGCATGGTCAACTTTAAACCCTCTTGCGCCGCCGGAGGAAGATCCAACGCCATCCGATTCATTAACGGGGTTTTCGGCATCTCGTGCTCCAGATTGTGTGTCGCAGAATGATCAGTCTCTGCGACAGAGAATCCAACGCTCGACCATAACATGAAGGCGGCAATGGCGATTCCCCCTCCGATCTTCTCCAGCTTCATCCCTCACTCCGTTTTTATGATCCGGCCGCCAGGGACCGAAACCATTCGATTTAGCGGATTGGCTTGCCAAGTGGCTGCTTGATGCTGACTGCCCCACGCAACTCTCCGACCTGGTAACCGGTGGCTGCATCGAATGGATACCGCTGCTTCAACATCGTTTTGATCGAATCCGGAATGGTCTCAGTCGACCCATGACAGAGCAGACACTTGGGCTGAACCGGAATGGCTTTCATGAACCGATAATATTCTCCATCCGGCTCTGAGACCAACTCTCCATGTCCCATCCCAGCCAACGCTTCCCCTTTTGCGGCTCGCGCAGCAAACCCTTCAAGAACGTGTTGTTCCCACGCATCCGGCATGCCAAGCAAAGGATTCCTTACACGAGTTCCTACGCGGGTCACCCGCCACCCGTTTTCCCGTGACAGGCGGTTGGCGATCTCTGGCGCCAGTTCGGCACAGACCTTGATGGCTTCCACCGGACCCCCTTTGGTCATTTCCCTGATCATCGCCTCACTCAACTCTTGCAGGAACGCCCCAGTGACTTTTTCAGCAGCTTGTTCCCGTTCGCCAGGGTCAGCCGTAACTGGCCCAATGAACAACACGAACCAGGTGACCGCCACACCGAGCAATGTCCTGAACGAAATGAACATATCTTTTGCGATCATGGCCAAGCTCCTCTTCAGATTTATACAGGAGGAACTACATATTCTTCACCAAACGCTTTTTACTGTTTCAAAGAACGGAGATAGGCAAGAAGATCGTTAAATTGCCCTTCCGTTATTGCATCTTTAAAGCTGACCATAGAGGTGCCGGGGCGACCGTTCATGATGACGTCTTTGAGTTCATCGTCTGACTTAGACTGGGTTTTCTGACTGGTTAAATTGGCGGGAGGAGGATTTGTGTATCCGGCAATCGCACCATCACCCTTCCCGTTCAATCCATGACAATGCCCGCAAGTTTGCCGAAACAACGTTTGACCTTTTTCGACATCCCCCCCACCGGCAAGAGCCAGGTTTGTCATGACCATTATTAACGCGAGCCCTAGGCCCAATATCGAAAAACTCCTCATATGGTTTCTTTGTTTCATCCAACTGAAGCACTTGTTCATCTGCCACCCTCCTATGGATATCTGTTATGGTTATTTGAACGTCATCATGTACGTCGTGATTGCATAGATATCCTTCTCCGGAAGCGAAGGATTGGGAATATAGGCTCCACTTCCCGGAACAAAGTCATCAGGGTTCAGATTGAAGCGATAGACCCAATCGGCCTGGAGACGATTCCCCATATTCACGAAAGAGGTGCTGGACGTCCCGCCCGTATAGCCACGCGGGTTGTCCGCCGGCGTCCAATGGCAATTTTGACAGACATGCTCACGGTAGAGTTGCTCCCCCCTGGCCAGCTCTGCCGATGTGCCCGGTTTCATCAAGCCTTCGGTGATTCTCACATCCTTCAAGGTGCTCAAGAAATCAGCAACCTTTTCCGCTTCCCCGGGTAAGAGCGCAAGATGGCGCCCCTTACGTTTGAACTTGAAATCGTAACCGACCGGGTAGAGTTTTTCCTTCGGATTTTGGAGCCAGACCACTAACCAGTCTCGTTGATATTTATTACCCGCCCAGATCAAGTCCGGCGCTTGTTTTGTGGAGCGCGGCATTGGCGAACCATGAATTCGATGACAACCCACACAGGTCGATTGTACGATGCCTTCTCCCTCATTCGTGAGATCGGCTGCCCTTGCTGGCACCAAAAAGCCTACAAGTATCCAGACAAGGAGAACGGCCCCATTGATGAACCCGGATGTCGTTCGACAATCTATCCCAAAGACACTCACCCCCATCACCTGCCTTTCATCTGCCCCGTACCATTTAGTGCTTCATCATGCCCCGACCATTGTGCCTTCCGCCTCCCTGAGGACCTCCCCCTCCGCCATGTGATCCTCCGGAAAAGCTTTGCTCATATTGCATCACTGTCCAGATCTCTTCATCCGAAAGCATTCCACCAAAGGGAATCATCCCCGTCCCCGGCGATCCGTATTTAATCACCCAAAAAATTTCCCCTTCAGCCCGATGCTTCCAAAACCCATGTGACCGGAACACCCGAGGCGGAGGATTGAGTGTCGCCGCACCTGGGCCATCGCCGCGTCCACTCACCCCGTGACAATTGATACACGTGCCCTTGCCCTCATAAATCGTCTTGCCTTTTTCGACGGTTTCCGGTGAGGACGGCAACGGGCTCTTCAGGGCTTTGGCTTCAGCCAGCTTGTCCGCCGGGACGCGCGGCATCATCATCTGTTGATGTCCATGTTCTTGTGCCGCCACCGGCGATCCACTCACCGCCAGCGCCAGGACAAATCCACTTGTCCATTGAACTGTCTGTCTCATTATGCCTCCTTCTGTCTTTCCTTCTGTATATCCTGCAACCACACGTGGCATATGCCAACTCCTTCCTTTGCCCGCCGGTCAAGTCGAGACTGTTCTGCCTACATCGATGATACCGGTTCAATGATTCCACAGGCATCACGGGCACCCCCGGCACATCCCGGATTGAGTTCGCTATCCTGATCACAATAGAGATCTTCGTTCGTGTGAATAATGAACGCACTGCCATCATCATCAAACACGCTTAACCGGCCATCCGATAAGGCAACCCTGGTGGTCACCGCATTGAGTTTTCCGACTCCGTTGACAACCGTCATATTCACCAAATCCCCCATGTGAAAGGGATGATTGAAGTCCGGTGCGTCAGGCGTGGACTTGCCAAAAGGCCCTGGATCATGATGGCCTTTTGCAGCCCCGCATGGTTGACAGCTTGCGACCTCGTGAATATGGACTGCATGCTTGCCATCCTTTAATCCGTCCACCTCCATCTGGACATACAGTTTTTTAATCCCTTCTTCAGATTCAAATTCTTTGAGAGTGGCAGTTCCCGAAATGGCCGGGTCCGTACAGCCTTGAATCGTCGCGTTGGCCGTTTTCGATATGTTGTGACTCCCATAGTGACTACAACCTGACAGGACAGCCACCATCAGAGCGGCAAACCCTGTCATCTGACATATTCTGAAGTGGTTTTTTTGCATGATGTCCCTCCTTACATATCTATATATGAAAAAGAGATGAAGTCCTTTCACCCGATCGCGTGTCTTCTTATGAACATAGATCCGCCATTATGTTCTTCCAAACGTTCGGAGATAGGAAATGATCTGCCAGGCCTCCTTATCCGTAATATACTGCGGCATATAGGCCACCATATCGGTACCATGACTCCCATGAATCAGAACCCAGAACAGCTCCCCATCACTTCTGGCTGCCTGCCAGGCGGCATCCGCAAAATTGGTCGGCAACTTGATATCAGGAGGAAAAGTTCGACCCGCGGTCGGAGCCCCTGTCCCCTCGTATCCATGGCAAAAGGCGCACCAACCCTTGCCTTCATATAATTTTTTTCCGCTCGCAATAAATTCCTCTGTGGGGGAGAAGGGATTGGTAAAGGATAGGGCCTGTTCCATGCGATCGGATGGGATCCGGGGCTGGAGATCCCCGGCGCTTCCCGCCCAAACCGAAGCACAGGCCAAGGAAACGATTGTGACGATGATCCAGGCTTTCGATTGAATTTTTTGCCTCAATATTCGCATCAGGACTGTCTCCTTGTTTAGTAATATAGATTCGGCTCCTGCCCTGTTTCTGTATGTCGTTCCAAATTACGTGCCAATATAAAAGTGGTTATTTTTCTACTGTTTTCAATTTCCAATCATGGAAGTGAGGCAATTTGCACCACTCCTTAGACCACGTAGATGGACAAATTCCCCCAACCCTGTGTCGTGTGGTGTGAGGCACAATCGGTGCGACACTGAAAGGGAACCTCTCCTATCCGTCCAGCAATGATCTTTTTTTAAAGGAAGCGGTTTGGCTTTACAGGACAGACCTATTACCGGAAAGGCTAGTCCCCTGGAACCGAAGGCAAAAACCAGAGAAGGCCGAAAACCATGTGTTGATGTAAAGGTGAGAAATATTGCTGGATGCCACAATGACTCAGCAGAATTGTGGTACCTACCTGGAAGACTCCAGAGAATGAGTCGATACGGGCTTGATCATGCCAGAACCAAGCCTTTGCCTATATTGGGGAAAGCAGAGGTGGAAGTTTTTACAACAATTTCCCGTCTGATTCGTCCTTGGGCGCATCTAAGGCCTGGAGTTCCAGCCCTTCAATTTCCTGCATGGTTTTTCCGGCGATGCCTTGAAGGTCTCCATACATGCCCACCGTCGCCATCATCACCCGATCAATTTGTTCTTCACGTTTAGCCCATTGCTTCATGATGACTTTCCGCTCCTTATCAAGGTCTTCCTTCATCGAGGAAAACCCCTCCACGATCGCTTGCACCCTTTGCCGGAAACGCGGACCCATCAAATACTGATACACCATCTCCATTTTGGTTTGCTGCCCTTCCGAGGCCTGACGAGCGCCAGCCACCTCCATGAGGGTATTACGCATGGCAATGGCCAGGGGCAGGGCGACTTTGGGATGGGTGACCCAGACCCCGTCGATGAATTCGAAGGTATCCACATCTTTGGGTAAGGCCTGGCTCACCATGATCGCGATTTCAGCTTTGGCCTGCCGCTGATCCTCGCGTAACTTGATGAGCCAGCCATCACTCCAGTTTTTGGTTCTCTTCGATTCCCACAAGATGGTTCCGCAGGCTTGGCCGAATGAGCTGGCGACCCGGTGCAGCACATCGCCGCCATGCTCGCCTTTTGCCACGGGTTGAATCTGATCCAGTGGAAACTTCGAGGTAAGCATCGCTTCGAGTTCGAGCTCCTGCACTTCGCCCTGAAGTTGTTGGGATCCCTGTTCAGCCCGACGCTTGAGTTCTTCAATTTGTTTTTGCATGGAAGCGATGGTCTGCTCTTTCTCCATGACTTTAAATTTGAGCCCTTCTTCGGCTTCTTTTTTTGCCTGATCCCGCGTGGCGGTGAGTCCTTCCTGTACGCGCTTTTCTATGGTGAGATCCAATTCGCGTTTGGCGTCATCCAGTTCCCGTTGCTTACGGAGCAGATCGGCTTGGACTTTTTGTGCTTCCGCAAGCTTTTCATCCTTTTGCTTAAGAATATCTTGAATTTCACGTATTTCTTTAGATTTCTGATCAAGATCATTTGACAGTGCCAGCCTGGCTTTCCTGGCTTCTTCTGTAGCGATTTTGTTCCGCTCAAGCTTAAGTTTGTCGGCGACTTGCTCTTCAAACGTCTCTTGGGATTTGGCGAGTAAAGTCTCACGCTCACGCAAAACGGCATCACGTTTGGCCGCATCAGCATCCTTTTGAGCAAGTCGTTGCTCAAAGTCCCGTTTAGTGGCTTCGAGAAGAGGTGCCGCAAGCGATTCAGTCAGCTTGATTTCCGTTTTGCACTGAGGACAGGTAATCGTAGGTTCGGTCATAGGATTGTTTTTTGATCTCCATTCAATAATAAAAATCTCATTCGTGCGACCAGGCCATGATTAGTTCTCTAAAGATTATTTCGCCACAACTTTATCCAGACGGGCTTCAACCTGCCGAAACAGGTCCAAAGCAAATTGATCACGTTGGGAACCCGAACATTCGCCATAGGCTTTTGACGAGGCGAACCGCGGGCGATCGAGCCGGAAGATTTGCTTCTGCTGTAAGCCTTTCAAATCATGGCGCTCTAAATCAATGGGTTGCAACATAACCGGGATAACCGGCTTGCCTCCACCCTTCATAAATTTAGGAAGTTCGTGATCCTGAATGTATTGTGACCCGAGAAACGCAGGGCTGACCAGGACCAATCCCACGTCGCACTCTCCTATGGCCTGTTGAATTTCTTCATGCCATTTTTCGCCAACCAGAATATCGTTATCCCGCCAAAAGGTGTAATGGTACTGCTTGGAAGGAGCGGCTTGCTCTTTAAATTTTTTCAAAAATCGTGCGGCTAGGTCCCGGTTGGCCCTAGCATAGGATATAAAGACCATGATCTTCTTTTTCATAACTGAATGGTAGAGATTTGGCTCATTCGCACATCATCGTAGCCAACCCCTCTGAAAATGTACAGGAATTTGAGGTACTTCCAATTTTTGGGGAACATGTGCACGGGAACCTACATTCGGAGGTAATTCCAGGGAACATGACGGTGCCCTACCAAGCCAAAAAAAAAGACACCCTGAGATAAATCGGTTAAAACTGAGGTAAACTCTCCCCAAACCGAGCACGGCCTCGGCAATATTGCGACAATGCTATGGCCCTGGCGTCCAAACATCCCAACTGGTGTTGTAAAAAATTCGATGATGCAACAGCTCACTCATAAGCTTTAAAATATGAGCGACAGTTTAAAGATTCATCATCCTGATGGCTCTCATAGGGATGAGTCGTATTTTTGATCTGGTCGATTAATGAATGTTTGATTTTTAACTAAGGAGGATGTGTTATGGGGTTGAAAGAGGTATATCAACAAAAGATAGAAACCCAGCTTACCGACTGGGAGTCTACTGTTCAGGAATATTCGATCAAAATTAAGGAATTAAAGACCAAGGCAGAAACACTGGAAGGACAGGCCAAACTAGAATGTCATGAACGGCTCGGTGTCCTGGAGGATAAGATTAAAGGCCTTCAGACCAAACTCGAATCTGGCAAGCATGAGTATGAGAAAGTAAAGGCCGCGAGCGAAGAAGCTTGGGAAGACGTGAAGGTGGGGACTGAACAAGCATGGGACAATGTGAAATCTGGCGTCGAGAGTGGATGGTCTAGCCTGAAGGAAGCCATGGACAAGGCTACATCCAAATTAAAATAAAACCAAAAGGTATTTCTTCTATCATGGAAATTCCTGTGCTACACGCAACGAATGAAAGAAGGGTTCAATATGGCTGATTGAAACAGGGCGTGTCCTTTCGGATCACCCGCATGTTGAAATCGCCCAACAAGGATTGGCAATACACTCCTCGTGAAGCAGGAATCCTACAAGAATCGAGGTGGTTCAGGCATTTCAACGAATCTGTCTACCAAAACAAGGTAGGACCGGGCCGTCAATCGGTTCATTGAAATTTTCGGGTAGATAACAGACGAAATCAGGCTTACGTAAAGTGCGCAAACGTCAGCCCAAGACCGCAATGATTGCTGATGGACGAAGCCTCCAGCCTGCCTCCTTTGCCAAACATGAGAGGGATATCTGTGATGTCGTGTTCTAAAAGATAGGTTCCGAAGGCCCCCTCCTGAGCCAGGAGACTTGCGCGACATTGATGGGCGACCGTGAGTGCGGCTCGAGTAAGAATACTCGTCTCACCCACCTGCGCCCCAATGATTATGGGAATGCCGGCTTCCCTCACTTGCTTCGCCACGCGCAGAGATCTCAATAATCCACCCATTTTGGAGATACGAATATTGATGATCCAGGATTGAGGATCGGATTGCACCTTTGAGAATTGGTCTGCGCGCAAAAAACTCTCATCCAAAATAACCGGAAGCCCCGATTGTCGGTTGAGCCTTCGGCATCCTTCATAATCGCCGACCTGCAAGGGCTCTTCAATCGCTAGAAATGGAAAATGAAGGGCCTCAAGATAGGCCACAACTTCTTCCGGATTCTTCCAAAGATTGTTGGCATCTAGCCGGATACGCAGATGCTCTAAGCCCAGCCCTTTGAGAATATCGATTTTATGTTGATCGTCTTCAAGACAACCGGAGACCTTCACCTTGAAATCCACAAAACCCAAGGCCAAAAATTGCGTCGCCTGCTTTTGAAAGGTGATCAATCTGTCGGTCCCCAAGACCGCGGAGTAGTGAAATGATCCCGCGACTTCGAATAGGCCTAAGAGAGCTTCGAGAGACTGTCCTGATTCTTGTCCCCAGAGATCCAACAGTGCCAACTCCACCGCACACCAGGCGGCAGGGTTCGCATCAATACGTTTGACGTTGTCAGCCATCCAGGTGCGCAGATCTTCCAGCCCTTGCAAATTTTCCCATGACGGACGATTGGTCTCAAAAAAAACTTGTGCAGTCTTCAACGTTTCTCCCGTTACGTACGACCGGGGACACCCCTCCCCTAAACCGATCAGTCCTTGGGAATTTGTCGCCTTCACCAACACACTTTCCGTGCAGGCACGCGTCGCAGTCGCATGCGTGAAAACCTGGTTAAAAGGAATCTCCAACATTGTCTGGGACAAGTGCATAAGGGACATCAGAATGGATTTCTCCTGTATTTCATGAATTCAAACAAGCAGTCTTTGGCATATTGCAACTTCAGGACTTTAAATTGAGAGTCCCGCTGCCCTTGTTGGATACAATGAGCCTTATACGCTTCCCCCGTTCCCGGCTCAAGATTCACCACCCGTACCGCTTCCAGCCTCCCACTTTGGCGTTTGGCCTGATACTCCACATTGCACCTGGCGAGCTCTTTTTCGAATTTGTCCCGTTCAAACCATTCCAGCGATGATTGCTCAACATAGAGGGTATATTGTCTGACAAAAGGATCAGCCAGCATGACATAAAAGTCCACTGTGGCCCGGTACCTGTTCTGTACGGCTTCCATCGCCTCTATCACATGATATTCATAGAGTTTCTCGCCGGTAATATTGGTAACCCCTTTTCCCTTTTGGATAAACGCGATGGTCGGAGTGTGATGATAACGGCCTGTCACTTCAACAAGATCATTCATGAAATAGCGATAGAGACCATTAGCCGTGGTGACCACCACATAGTATTTTTGCCCTTCTTCCAATTGCTCAACGGTCACGGTGTGCCGACGGTCGGCTTCCCAATCTGCTTGAGACACAAACTCAAAAAAGTTTTCCTGGATGGCAGGCACGCATCGATTCGTGTGTGGATCGACATTCACGCTGCCCACACATTCACTCGAGAGATAACCCATCTCGATAATAGCGGTCTCGGGAGCCAGGCTCGCCCTCAGTTTAGGTACCAGGACCCCGCAACTGCCTCCCATCCAGGTCACGACGGCCTTGAGATGTGGCCACAGTTCTTCCACGGTCATTCGGTCTTCATGCCCAATGAAAGCCTGCAATTGGCTCAATCTTTGCCGGGAAATCAGGGGAAGGGGAACATGGCCTTCCCGAGATCCTGAACTTTGGGAAGCCAATATCTCCACCAGCTGCGGGAAATGGAGACGCCCAATTTCCCATAATTTCAAAAAAGTGGAAGGATTCGCCGTGGCCACCACCGACAGATCGGGCTCTGCCAAGGCACTGGCGGCCAAATAGACATATTTTTCCTGGTAATCTTTAACCTCAGGAAGCCATTTCGGGAGAAACATCTTCTGCTGAAGGACAGCCGGCAAGGCAGCGGTCAACAACCCTGACATCGAGCCGTAACTGGTGCCAGTAGCCAAATACCCTTCCACTTCAAGTCCGGCAATGACCAGCATCTTGCCGTCGAATATCGAAGGAACAGCCTGGTACTGCGCATAGGTACTGAGCCACTGATAATGACGCAAGGCCTCCCGGGTTTGGTGAAGCACAGGTATCAATTTTGGTTTCCCGGTGGTTCCGCTCGTCAGGGCATAGGTCAGCGGCTGCTCCCCATTCAGCCTCGCTTCTTTGCGGGCTTCTTGATCCTCGATGGGCAGACGGAGATCCTCGTAGGTGTGAATCGGCACTTCCTGACGAAATTCCCGTGAGCCTTTCAGTACATGGAACCGATGGGTCTGCCCAAAGACGGTAGACGCTTGGGCTTGTAAGATGCGTTTTAAGACCAAATCCTGGACCGCCTGTGGCCGGTGCAACTGGTCCATAAACGAATCCCACCACCGACGCCTGCAGATCACCATCTGCGCGTGCAGCTCCGCGTTCAGTAATAGATGGGCGGACTTCATGAGGCAATCGTTTGCTTATCAACCCCCGGAACAAACGGGGTGGTCATTTGTTTCCAGAAAGACATCGGATAGCTCCGATTCAACAGTCCGAGATTCTCGACCTGACGCTCGTCCGGCAAATACCGGGTTCCAAATACCCAATCCCACACAATCAAATTGTTGCCATAATTATGGTTTGACTCTTCTTTCCATTGGGAATGATGCCAACGGTGCAACTCGGGCCCGCTTACCACATAGTTCAGCCAGCCGAGCCGCAGGTCAATATTGCTATGCTGGAAAAAGCCGTTGATGGCGTAACACACCACATACAGCGCCAACACTTTTTCCTCCACACCAATCATCAAAAATGGCAGAGAATCGAGCACGAATTGCAGCCCTTTATCGATCGGATGAAACCGTCCCACGTTCAGCCAATAGAGTTTATGGGGTGAATGATGGACGGCATGAACTCGCCAAAGCGTTTCCCACTCGTGCGCCCATCGATGCAACCAATAGCGCAATCCATCCGCGACCACCATCATCAACACCATCTGACCCGCAACGGGCCAATGATGAGGCCACCAGACTCCCATCGACCACTCATGCACACGCAGCCAATCCAGCAGTGTCAGAGACACGGCAAAGGCTAAGACCAGCGGGAGCACACCTTGGATGAAGGCCATAAAGATGGCGTCCTGTCCCATATCGCGCTTGTCCGCCCACCAGGTTTGACGACATGGGATTTGCCATTCCAGACCGGAAATCATGAGAGCCCCCAGCACCACCGGCAGATAGGTTGCGAGTTGAAG
The DNA here is from genome assembly GCA_902500695.1 of uncultured Nitrospira sp. GTDB lineage: Bacteria > Nitrospirota > Nitrospiria > Nitrospirales > UBA8639 > Nitrospira_E. The sequence goes on from CABVRQ010000056.1 coordinate 13,344, forward strand.
ATGCATGCCCATCTGCTGCATGACCACATGGAACAGAATTCCCAGACCCAGCACACCGGGGTACACTCCGTAACGGACCAGAGTGCTCACGCCTTCGCCTCATGGTGAATGAGTTTGGATGGGTAGGCGGCCAAGGCGTGATACCAACCATACACCAACATAAAAATGGCAAGCACAAAATGAAATATAGTAGGGAGAACGGCCCCAAACCAAAAATGATCCGGAGCCACTGTCAGGCCAATCAGTAAACGAATACCCATCACCGCCAGATAGAGTCCACACAGATAAAGAAGGATTCGGCCTTTTTTCGGGACGGCCACCTCCATCCCCTTAAACATCCGCCACACAATCCGCAGACAGACCCACAGAATCGCAACTTGAAACAACAACAACATCGGGTACGATAAGGCTCCGCTCTGCCAGGCCTCGAATGATGGAAGAAACGCGACCGGATGCCAGACTTGAATCAATTGGGCTACGACTCTAAACATAAAGAGTCCGGTCAACATGAATAAAACCAGGGCATACCATTTGGCCGGGTTTTGGGTGTTTCCATCTACAGACATAGCTCACTCTCTGTATCGGTTAGTTTGATATCGAACTTATAGGGTCTTCCACCAGGAATCGATGTCAGACAAACCTTCCGGTCATGACGCAATAGGCCCTTAAGACTTCCTTTTGCCCCTGTCGATTCCTCTCTTCACATAGGGTGTTTTTCATGTCAGGATTGAGAAGATTTTGTGACCCTGGCATTCAAAAGGCCATGCCAAAAACGTATTTACTCATAGGCAATTCCGATGGAATTGGAGCGGCCGTTACTCGAGCCCTGTTGGCTCAAGGAGATCGAGTCGTGGGTCTTTCCCGAAGTCCTAGTCCACTTGGTGGGGATGGGCCTCGACATATTGCGCAAGACATCGCCGCTCCCGAGTATCCTCAGGTCCTACAAGTTCTTCTTGCCGAAGAAGAGCCTTTTGACGCTTGCATATTTTGCGCGGCCATCGGCTCGCGGTTGACACTGCCTGACCTCTCACAAGAAGGCCACGTCATTGACGTGAATTTCACGTCGATGGTGCGAACCCTGGCCGCCCTCACCCCCGGCTGGCTTGAGCGAGGACGGGGGCACTTTATCGGCCTGTCAAGTCTCGCCGATGATTTTTACAACGCCGACTCCCCTTCCTATACGGCATCGAAAGCCGGTTTCAGCAACTATTTGGTTTCAATGGCCTTAAAGCTCCGTTCGCATGGTGTGTTCGTGACCAATATTCGCTTTGGCTTTGTGGATACGAAGCTGCCCAAGGCGTCTTGGAAGCCACTAATGATGACCGCCGATCAAGCCGCAGGCCATATTATCCAATGCTTGAAAACAAAACCCATGCAACTGAGCGTCCCCAAATTAGCAGGCCTGGCCATTCATGGTATCCGTTGGATGCAGTCAATTCGAATATGGTGGTCTTGAAAAATGGCTTGAACCATTTCCAAGATTTGATACAGTCCTTTATTGCAGATCACAAGTCACGTCACCTCATGACACTCCGTGCTCACCATTTCCTGAAAGGAGCCTATTCCCATGACCGGAACCCACCATTCCGAATCTGATGATGCCGAAATCGTCGCACACTTGGGCCCCTTAGCTTCCTTAGCGGGAATCTGGGAAGGCGATCAGGGAACCGACATCGCCCATTCCCATCAGAGTGCCCGAGAAACACATTTCCGGGAACGCATCACATTCACGCCCCTTGGCCCTGTGGTTAACGGACGACAAGTTCTCTATGGACTTCGATATTCCACGGTGGCCTGGCCGCTGATTCAAGAACAGCCGTTTCACGAAGAAGTGGGCTATTGGTTATGGGATGCCGAGAGAAAACTGGTGATCCGGTGCTTTATGGTCCCCAGAGGCGTGGCGGTGAATGCCGGAGGCACGGCTGAAGCTGACGCAAAAGAATTTCACTTGGCCGCTGACGTCGGGTCCGCGGTGTACGGCATTCTTTCCAATCCCTTTTTAGATGAAGTCATGAAAACCGTTCGCTATGAATTAACCGTAACCATTCATGAACCCTGGAAGTTCAGCTATAAGGAAGATACCCAATTGCAGATTGCGGGGCGCCAGGAAATATTTCACCACACTGATCTCAACACACTGACACGCGTCTAACATCATTGACGCGTATTTATAATTATTAAAAAAAACATGCTTCCTGCTTGCATCGAAAGAAATACCTTCCGATCGGGATTACGTCATTTAATCCCTTAACTTACTCTCCCATCCCCACATTCTTAATCCATTTCAAACAACCGGAATGCCTATTCCCAAAGCTTGTTGTGAAACCAGGACTTATCTTTTGGACAAAATCCGGATTTACCTAACAAAATTATCCCTACTGTCCGGACCCAATCGTTCATTACCATTCAAGTAATTCATCGTCTCTTCTGAAATAATGCTCTGCTCTGGGCTGTCTTCTGTCATTTCCAAAGGGTAGAAAGAAGGGCGTGAATAGACAATATTATTTTATTAATTTGCGTGCTCAATGAAGGAGGCTGCCAGTGAAAAGATATGGAATTATTACCGCCGTTATTCTTCTCATCAGTTGTGCATTCGCCACGTCTGGTATGGCTCAAGGCAATGTAAAAACCAATGATTTTTGTCAACAACATGCCAATCTGTGGGACAGTGAAGGGAGAATCACGCTAGAGGGGCATAATCAGTTATATCTTCAGCACCCGGACTGGTGGTTTGATTCCAAAAATAATATATGGCGAGAATGGCCCTCAGAAAAAACTCATTGGACCCTCGAGGAACATCAACATCTGAACACTGATGGACCGGACTGGTGGTTTGATTCCAAAAGTAAAGAATGGAAAGAATGGCCTACCAATCAACGGGATTCCTTAGAATGCCATAAAAAAATCTATTTAAGTGGCCCCCAATGGTGGTTTGACTCAAAAAATAAAGAATGGAAACGGTGGCCGAAATAACGCTGGGATGTTGAACATCCAGTAAGCTGCAAAACCTTTGATCACCTCCAATATCTCGCGTGGCCCGAATTGGAAATGGCTCACACCATTGATCAATTCGGGCCGTTCTCCCAAAACAATCAGGCAAATTACACGTCCCAGCCTAAGATCAACGGAAAATGTCTACCCCTGTCATTTAATTCAGGCACCGCCATTCGGACAAAAGCTCAATATTGGATTGCATTTAGACATGCAATCATGAGACACGAGTTCCCGCTCACCTCCCTCAAACCGGGGCATGACGTTTCCACGAAGGAAGGCATGGACCTGCAGATCCCCGGTGGTTCAAATCCATCCCAAAAACCGGATCAGAAATCCCTGCCATGCGTTCACCTTCACTGGCCACAAGACGGAGACCCACGATCTTTTTTGCTTGAACCATCGGAGGCCCCTTTCCTCTCACCTCCAGCATTCCGCCGAAAACGGCAGGTGAATGCTGAATGATTTGGAGAAAACGGGATCAAATAATGGCTGGTCCTTTCTTTTCTCCAGGGTCAATGAACTGTTTTTTCTCCCAGTCATACACCCACACCTCGCCCGTCCCGATGGAATAGACCCATCCATGCAGACGCAAATTTCCCCGACGCAACCCCGTTGCGACCGCCGGATGCGTTTTAAGATGATCGAGCTGAACCAACACATTTTCCCGTATAGTGGCGGCAAACAACTCATCTCCCTGCAAATGCGCGTACAGATCCTTCATAATTCGCACCGTGGTCTCGGCATGTTGTAGCCACGCTTTGACAGCAGGAAGCTCCTGAAGTTTCTCCTGATGCAACAAGGCTCCCATGGCACCGCAATCCGTATGTCCGCACACGATAATATCTTTAACTTGAAGGACAGAGATCCCATATTCAATTGAGGCCGTACTTCCCCCGATGGCCGCGCCATAGGTCGGAATTAAATTCCCCGCATTACGAATAATAAACAAATCCCCCGGTTCGGTTTGCGTAAGTAATGCGGGATCGATCCGTGAATCCGAGCAGGTCACAAATACGGCTCTTGGTTTTTGATGACCGGACAACCCGGTGAATAACTCTTTCTTTTTTAAAAACACCTCTTTCTGGAACTTGATCAACCCTTTCAATAAATTTTCCATTGGCTCTCCCTGCTAAAAGATTTCCCTAATGACCTTTTGTCGCCCATTGGCCTTTCACGGTCTGGCTGGGGTACATTGCTACCACCATTGCCTAAACCCAATAGCGTCCTATGTCTGTTCTCACGTAACCATTTTATATGACAAGAGACGTATAGTCCTCTTTGATTCTTGCCTCATGACACAACCAATTTCCAATCCCGACCATTTTCGAGCCACGCTCCTGACCCTCAAGGACGAATTGCTGGCCGTATCCTCCACCGCCCAGGAAGCCGCCCAACCAGTGGAACTGGACCAAACGACGATCGGGCGCGTTTCACGCATGGATGCCCTGCAACAACAAGCCATGGCTCAAGCTGCTCAACAACGGCGACACATCCAACTGCAGCGGATCGAATCAGCCCTCCAACGTCTCGAAAACGGCAAATTCGGCTGGTGTCTGAGGTGCGAGGAAGAAATTTCCAGAAAACGGTTGGTCGTGGATCCCACCGCTCCCCTCTGTATCGCTTGTGCCGATGGAAGGAATCGATAATTGTCACAGGCCTTGTACATCGACCCGTCCCGCACCGGAATCAACGAATGAACGCGGAGTACAGGCCCACTCCTTGTTCATCCTGAATCCTCACGCAGGGGACATATCGCTATTTCTCATGACTGCCCACTGTGCTTCAAACCGGAATCCACATTAGTGGGAAACGACCGGTGTCGGCCATACTTCTCCTGCGGACACTGTCGGCTCATTTTCGTTCCGCCCGCCTATTACGTCTCACCCAACGAGGAAAAAGAACAGTACGACCACCATGAGAACTGTTCTGAAGACCCGGGCTATCGAAAATTTTTAAACCAGTTAGCCGAACCACTCCACAAACGCCTGAGTCCTCATAGTTCCGGATTGGATTTTGGGGCTGGTCCGGGTCCAACCCTCTCTCTCATGCTTCAAGAGTCCGGACATACCATGTCGATTTACGACCCCTTTTATGCGTACAATCCTGCTGTCCTGGAACAAACCTATGATTTCATCACAGCCACGGAAGTGGCCGAACATCTGCACCATCCCGGACAGGAATTTGACCGGTTATGGGCACGACTGAAGGCTGATGGCCTATTGGGAATCATGACTCAACTGGCGCCACCCGATCGACCGTTTCTGGATTGGTATTACCTCAAAGATCCAACGCATGTCTGCTTTTTTTCACACGCGACCTGGGAATGGCTGAACTCACGATGGGGAGGGGAAATCATCTATTTGCACAAGAACGTCGTCTTGTTTCGTAAATCGTCTGACTCCCAACCCGTATAGATTCTCGCTCGCTCCAGACGTTGCCTATGCCCTCAGACATCGATATCGCCATCATCGGGGCAGGAGCAGCAGGGCTGGCAGCCGCCATTTTTGCTGCGGAGACAAACCCCAATCTTTCCATAACTCTTTTGGACGGCGCCAAAACCATCGGGGCCAAAATTCTGGTCTCCGGTGGGGGACGATGTAACGTCACCAATCAACGTGTCACCGCTTCCGATTTTCACGGGAACAGAAAGTTGATTGAACGGATCCTTCGCCGCTTCGACGAACAGGCCACCGTTCGATGGTTTGACTCTTTGGGAGTCCCGTTACAGACCGAAGCCACCGGCAAACTGTTTCCCGTAAGTAACAAAGCCCGAACAGTCCTCGATGGGCTCCTCAGGCGGTGCGAGGCACTGGGCATTTCTCTTTTGACTCAGCACCTCGTTCGGGACCTGACCAGGGAAAGAGAGGAATTCTTGATCCAACATTCCCAGGGAACGCTTCGGGCCAAACGAGTCATTCTCGCGACTGGTGGCCGGTCTCTCCCCAAAACCGGATCCGATGGATCAGGTTGGGGATTGGCCCAACGGTTGGAACATACCGTCACCGCCACCTATCCTGCCTTGGTGCCCTTGCTCCTTGAGTCCTCGTTTTTCCATGCGGAGCTTTCAGGCATTTCCCATAATGTCACACTCACAACTATCGTAGCCGGAAAATCCATCGATCGTCGCACCGGCAGCTTATTGTGGACACATTTCGGCATCAGTGGACCGGTGGTTTTGGATACCAGCCGGGTTTGGGTTCGCGCGGCCGCGCAAGGAGAGGCTGTCCGTCTTCATCTCGATTGCTTCCCTCACCGCTCCAACCAGGATGTGGAAAATTGGCTAATTCAGGCAGCTTCCCTTCCCGGACGAAAACTCGTCCTCACGCTGTTAGCGGAACATTTACCCACGCGTGTGGCCACCATGCTGGCGAATATCCAAAAACCTCCTCTTTCTGACACTCCGGTTAATCTCCTGTCCAAAGAGGCTCGCCGGAATCTGGTCCAGACACTCACGAACCTTGTTCTTCCCGTCATCGGATCACGCGGATGGAACTTTGCCGAAGTCACGGCCGGAGGGGTCCCTCTTGAAGAAATATCCCCTCATTCCATGGGCTCCCGACACATGCCTGGGCTCTATGTGATTGGAGAAATGCTAGACTGCGATGGCCGCATCGGCGGGTTTAACTTTCAATGGGCCTGGGCGACAGGGTATGTGACCGGATGCCATGCGGCCTTGGATATCATGAAACAACCGGCAGTAGAGGAAGGGTGATGAGTCAGTATATTTTCGACAACAAATCTGAAGACCGTGAATATCGACGGTTACAATTGGTTGAAGCCGCGAACGATCCGACGACCATCAGCCTGTTGGAGGAAACAGGAATCCAACCAGGGTGGCATTGTCTGGAGCTTGGTGCAGGGGCCGGATCCATATTGCGGTGGCTGAGAAATCAGGTGGGACCGACGGGACTAGTTGTGGGCGTCGACAAGAAAACCACGTATCTTCACCATGATGATGCTCCGCATGTTCAAATTTACCAGGGCTCCTTTCTTAATGTTCCATTAGAACAATCCTTTGATCTCCTTCATTGCCGGTATGTCCTGATTCATAATCAAGAAGCGAAAGCAATGCTGAAAAAATTGTGCTCTCTTCTTAAGCCAGGAGGCTGGGCGATCTTCGAAGAACCGGACTTCACCTCGGCAACATTGCCGGACCAGGGGCAAGGGACGCCGCAAGGAAGAGTGAACCGAGCCATTTGCCGGATGTTCAGCAATGTTGGATTAGATCCGGCCTATGCTCTCCGGCTTCCACACACACTGCAAGAATCAGGATTTCATATCGTCAGGGTTCAATCTCTCATGCATCTGTGTCCTGGAAATTCGCCAATGGCTCAGGTGATGGCGGAATCGGCTCTGGTCCTCGAACAGGAATATTTAAGGACCGGGTTATGCTCACCCGAAGACATTCAACAGTATGTCAGACTCTCACAGAACTCCACCCATTGGTCCCTGTACCATTCCACCACCTCCGTGATTGCACGTAAGCTCACGATGTGATCCCACCCACATTTCTCTCTTCAAGCCATATCACAACGAACTCAAAATTTTGGAGAACCTATTTACCCAACGGGAAGGGACTCGAATTCATTTTCTCCGGCTTTTTAGGCTGCTCCATACAACCAATATGTCTACGATGGGTGCGAAGTGAATCTTCAGTAGACATCTCCATTGAACCTCTCTTCTCCCTGTTCATAAAAACTATAATCAGCGTTTCCATGTTTCCTATTAATTTTCAGGGCTGTTATCCAAGACAGGGCCACATTCCCATAGCAGCCCATCAGGGCACACTCGTTGCAGGATATTGATGGTTATTAATGCTTCATACATTACGGAAGGCTTCAGCTGCTTTTTTGGCGGAGAGATTTCATTGGACTTCATACGAGGCTTCAAGGAGGATTCCCAATGAACACGAGTTATGTACCGGGCACTACCAAACGAACCGCAGGAATGTTTTCCGGCCAGAGCTATCGGGGCGGAGTACTGGTCGTTGATGATGAAGCCGCCATTCGCAAAGTTGTTCGAATGGTCCTGGAAAAAGAAGGCTACTACGTGGCGGACGCGGAAGATGGTGAGGAAGCTATCCGCATCCTCAACGAAGGAGAACATCCAATGGTCATTGATGTCATTATCACGGATATTCGGATGCCCAATATCAATGGCATAGAAGCCATAAAACATTTTCAACGTGAATACCCCAGCGTGTCGTTGATCGTTCTAACCGGGTTTCCCGATATCGATCTGGCCACACAGCTCATGAAACAAGGAATTACCGATTATTTGGTCAAGCCGGTCGATCGGAAAAAATTACACACCGCCGTGGCCGATGCCATAGCAGCACGACATCTCAACTGGTTTGCTTGAGGTTGTTCTTTCTTTATTTTGGATGGTCTCAAGGAAAAGATTTCCACTCGCTTCTCTGGACAGAGACAGAAATTCGAGGATGGGGCTTTTTGGCATAGCTCCTCCTGTTTATTCTTTTGCGCTTTTAGCTTTATCCTCCCCGAACATTCGGGCATAATGTGGTATTATCTGTTCTGAACATTATGACGTTCCTAGACCACTTTTTTGCAACCCTCCCGATTTTTCTCCCAATTTTACTTGTCCTCGCACTGGTCAGCTCAGGTTTATGGTTTGCTCATTGGTTTTTCTTTCGCCGCAATGGAGGGCTGAAAGAGGAAGATCGATTTTCCGCCCGTGTGGGGATGTTGTTGCTGGTGGGCGTCGGGATTGTGCTCATTCTCCTGGCCCTTCCTCTCGACAAAGAAACTCACAAAGAACTTTTCCAGCTCTTGGCGCTGTTGATCACAGCAGTCATTACTCTTTCTTCTACGACCTTCGTCTCGAATGCCTTGGCAGGCCTTATGTTGCGAGGCATGCAAAGTTTTCGGTTGGGCGATTTTCTTCGCGTGGAGAATCAATTCGGGCGGGTCACAGAACGAGGCTTGTTTCACACGGAAATACAAACAGAAGAACGCGACCTCACGACTCTTCCCAACTTATTTTTAGTGTCTCACCCGATTACGGTACTTCGTTCCTCCGGCACGATTGTCTCCGCCACGGTGTCGTTAGGCTATGATATTTCCCACAAGACCATTGAAAAACTGTTAGCTGAAGCCGCTCTCGCCGCGAATCTCAAAGACCCGTTCGTCCACATCATGGAGCTTGGGGATTACTCCGTAACCTATCGAGTATCTGGATTTTTAGAAGAAGTCAAACAATTGCTCAGTGCACGGTCAAAGCTTCGCGGGAAAATGCTCACGACCCTACATGATGCCGGAATCGAAATTGTCTCTCCCGTGGTCATGAATCAACGCCGGCTGGCGGATGGTCTTCGAGTCTTGCCACCCCAATCTTCAGAATTGCCGTATGGAGAAGAAAACGCGGAGGAGAGTAACCCTGAATCCCTGATCTTTGACAAAGCCGACGCGATGGCACAAATAGAGGCGTTAAAAGAGCAGCGTGAAGCGATTCGAGAGGAAATCGCTGTCTTGGAGGGTCAAGCCAAATCAAAGAAAGAACACATCGGCCCCTGGATTGAACAACGGATTACGCGCATTCGACAAGAAGAAGAGCGCTTGTCCCTCCTGATTCAACAAGCCGAATCAGCAAAAATTGAGTAAGCTCACCAGAAATGTCTCAGCACCAGTAATCATTTCAGGGATTCAATACTTTCTCTGATCAGCTATGGTCAGGTTCACTTATCCTCTTCAGATGTTTTAAGTTCCTTCGCTACTGTTTTAAAATAGGCCAAAAGATCCCGCACCGATATAATTCCAACGATTTCTCCATTTTCCCCCGTGACGGCCAAGTGGCGTATTTTTCGATCGGCCATGAGATCCCGTGCATAATGGACGGACATATTCCGGGCTACGGTTATGATCGGGCTGGACATCAGTTCCTTCACTTTCAAGCGTTCAACTTGGCCAGGTTGTTCAGCTACCGCGCGCACCACATCCGATTCGGTGACAATTCCAGAAAATCCAGAATCATGTTTCACCAACAGGGAACTCATCCGCTTGTTAACCATGAGTGTGGCGGCCTCCTGAATGCTCGCATCCTCAGTCACGAAACTCAGATCCCGTGTCATGAATTGCCCAATCGTGGCCATGTCATTTCCCTCCCTCTTTAAAATTGGAAAAGCCTATTGTGGAGGAAATTCCAGAAAATATCCAGATTGAACACATTCTCGTTTTCCATCAACCTTCAACTGTAACAAGGGCCCCCCCCCTCATCGCCTTAACGGATTTTACCCTCGTTTTTCTTTAACCCACAGGCACGGGCAACTCCATCACGATAGCGAAGCCAAAGATCCAACGTGCGTTGTATCGCGGCCAGAATTTTATGTTGATGGGACCGAGTGCCAGCATAGTGAACCACCATCGCATACGCATCATGACGATGACCGGTCTCAACCATTTGATGGGCTCGAATGAGATCCATGGCTTGGGGTGATGCCCCCTGATGCCGAACCAGCGGATGATGTTTAATCTTTTCGTGAATATGACGGCGAGTTTTCGATTTGGCGGGATGGAGGAGTTCCTCACGATCATTAACGCTACCTTCGACAAATATCGTCAAGACGGCTGCACCCAACACCCAATCCGAACTATTGGAAACCCCATCCAACCATGCTCGATAGCGCTGTGTAGCAGGCAACAACTGAATCTTCTCAAATTCGCGTGAGCGAAACCCTAACCCCTCCATCATTTCCATAAAGAGTTCAGGATGTGAAGTCCCCAAGGACAGCCTTCCGGTATCTTCCTCGTAAATATTTTCGGCTAACATTTTTCGGACTTCTAACGGAGGATTTTGCCCATGAATGCGCGCCAGGAATACTGGGAAGTCGCGAACATATGACACATACTCCTGTTGGAAATGAATTTTGAGCTGCGGTTTGGACATGGATGGCCCGACAAACTGCGGCCAGGCCCAATGATGCTTTTGATCCATGATATCCAGCAATTGCAGGCGGAATTTTGCTGAAGATAGTTTTTTAATGGACATACCCTCCCTCTGGTTAATGATGTGGGGATTTGCCATTCAATCAATGTCCAGATTGAATTCAACTATTTCATAACCATTCGGATTTCAAGCGCTGATCTAAAGTCTCTCATTTTTTGGGGATTGATAACCACAAATTCAACCGTTGGAAAATGATATCCGGTTCCTAGGGAGTTCTGTCCCAAACATTCAGAATAGCAGGATGGGTCAAGTACGCAACCACGCTTGAGAAATTAAGGATTACCTGGAACGCACACGCATCACTTTCATTACCAAAACAAATACTAACTACCAAAACCCTATCATATTTAATATCATTGGCCCACATCATTTTTCTTTCCAAATAAAGTGAATTCAACGACATAACATACTTGAAAAAGCAAAAAAGGAAACCAAATCTGAAAATTTTAGCCAGT